>JAJQAF010000170.1 GCA_021203945.1 Campylobacter sp. | reverse complement strand
ACTTGGAGCTGTTATGAAAATGAGGAGCTGGCCTGCGGACTTTGCGATAGCTGTCGTTTAAGGCTAAGAGGGTTTGAAAAAGCTGGATTTAAAGATCCGATTGATTATAAATAGTTAAGTAAATTTCAAAAATTATCACTATTTGATAAGTTTTTAGTTAGATTTATATAGTATTTATTTAAAAAATGTTAATTATTTTTAAATATCGCAAATAGCCTAAAATAGGACATTTGAAGTCATTTTTTAATACCTAAAATTTATAATTACACAAAAATATTAATATTTATTTAAGATATTTATGATTAGAATTCGTTCCGAAAAAATACAAATAAGGAAAAAGTGATGAATACAGGTATGAAAATAAGCGGGATACTCTGTGGAATATTGCTTGGCGTTAGCACTATAAACGCACAAACTCTAAGCGAGATGCTTCATGATGCCGATAGTGATAATAAGGCGAATATATCCGCTCAAGAGATAACGGCTTTTGAAGAGCTGAGTAAAATTTACGGCGATGATTTAAAAATAGAAGTTACAAATCTAGCCCATAAAGTAGCCCAAAATCAAGGTGCTACCCCGGGATTGGAAGATGCCAAAAATAGGTATGAAAATAGTCTGGTAAATATTAAAACAATTAGAAATACTTGGGAGAATACAAAGACTGCTTTTTTAGTCGGTAAAACTGATGAGCAGATAAAAGATTTTAACGAGAAGTCAAAAGATTATTTGGATTATTTACTAGGAGATTTTACGACGGCTCAGAAAAATTATGAGCTAGCACAAGAAGCTTGGACTGCTAGTGGCGATAAATTGGTAGTGGTTCAGACGGATTTGGGTGACGCAAAACTCTTATTAACCATTAGTGATCCTGTGGCATTTAATGCCGCTTATAGTGGTTATACGCATGGAGATTATTCGCAAAAAGAGGCTATGCTAAGCTTAATAACCAATGAAGATGATAAAAACAGCTTTTCTAAGAAATTAGATGAATACAAGGCGGCTAAAACGATAGAACGAGCCGATTATGCAAAAGCTAATGAAGCGGCTGGTGAAGTGGGTGCAAAGGGGACTGAGGCGACAAACAAACTAAATCAAGTGGATGCCGCTATAAGAAATGCACTTGGAACTTACGGCGGTAAAGAAAACGATCTAAAGACTTCCGAAAGAGAACTCCAAAGCAGGCAAGCAATATATGACGCTCAACAACAACAAAATGAAGCTGCCGTAGCTCCGATAAAAAAGACGGTTGAGACGCTTCTTTCAAATTCAAAATCTGCGATAGATCAAGCGACAAACGCCATAGATAAAACGGTAAATGCAAATTCCTCCATCATAACTCAAAGGGTTTCATCTTTGGGTAACCCAAACATGGCTAACGTAAAACTGGCTAATTTTATTAAATCCTTAGAGGGTGAGAGGTTTGCCGATAACGGCGATATGGTGCTGGCGGCTATGGCGCAAGACGAGATGAACGAATATAAAAATTCGTTTGCCTTTAAGGCTTTCGGTGCAAAAGGAAACTTCAAAGACAACTCCGATCCTAAAATTTACGGCGGGCTTTTTAGCTACGATAGAGTTATAGACGATACCATCGTGGGCGGATATTTATCTTATTCTAAGTCTAAAACCAAAGTAGTGGAAGTGGATAGCGATACTTACGGAGCGGGAGCGTATGTAAGGCACTATATCGGCAATCACGAATTAGGATTTAATCTGGGATTTGGCTTTGGTAAAAACGATATAAGCTATCAGCAACAAATTTTAAATAGATATGAAGCGGTTGAGGGGGATTTTGATTCAAAATTTGTAAATACGGCGTTAAGCTACGGTCGTATTTTTAATTCAGGCGATAGGGTTACGGTTAAACCTTATGCCGCTTTAAGCTATACGTATATACGCAATGAAGCTTACAATACTAAAGCAGTCAGTTCTAATGCCGTTTTTCAAGAATTTGATAAAACAAATGCAAAAAATTTAAAAGCTAGGGTCGGACTGGAGATGGCTAACTATGGCGAGAAAGTAGATATATACGTAAATCCTTATCTGGAAAGAGAAATCGTAAAAGATAGCAGCTCTTTGCCTATAAGACTTGCAGGCTCCAGCACGATAATAGCAAATACCAAAGGCGGCAGAGATAAACAAACTACGATCGGCATAGATTTCGGAGCGAGCATTAACGTAACCAAAAATCTAAGCTTTAATATAGATTTGGGAGTCAGTAACAATACCGACGAGAAACTATATAGCGGAGCTTTTGGAGTAAAATTTAAATTCTAATTTCTCATTAATCCGCAATATCGTAACTCCTTTAATCTGCGGTATTGCGGGTGCTTAAAACGTGATATAAACGTTTGGCAAATTACATAAAATTCTATTTAGATTGATTTTTTTACGCTTTATACGGCATATATTTGTAATCAACGCACGATGAAACGTTAGCGGATAGTAAATTTAAGCAAAGCGGACATCGTCGCAAAATCTCTTGAGCTAGGCTCTCCGGTTGAGCTGGCTTGGAGCTGTTATGAAAATGAGGAGCTAGCCTGCGAACTTTGCGATAGCTGTCGTTTAAGGCTAAGAGGGTTTGAAAAAGCGGGAGTAAAAGATAAAATAGGATTATAAATTAGGCTAAAATTTATATATTATTTTGATAAGCAAAATCATAAATCTTAAATGTAAAAATTAATATCCGTATTTAAAGCTTATTGACGTAAATCAACCCAAAATATAAAAAAATCTTATAAAATAGGCTTAAAATTTTTAAAATTTTAAGGAGTAAATTATGAGTAAAGAGACATCAATGTTTTGTCATCAATGTGAAATGAGTGCGCCTGAGGGCTGCGGTGCCAAGGGTCAAAGTATGGGAACCTGTGGAAAGACCGATACTTTGGCGCTTTTGCAAGATACGATGGTATTTGGTTTAAAAGGTCTTAGCGCATATCGTCATCACGCCGACGAGCTTGGTGCGGATACGAGCGTAGTGGATCGTGTTATGGCGGATACGCTTTATTTTACGCTTACAAACTCGAATTTTAATTTCGAGGAACATATTAAACAGCTTATCGCCGTCGGCGGAGCGGGCGTTGAAATGATGAATATTTTAAGTGAAGCGCATACCGCAAAATTCGGAATTCCTACGCCGGTAAAGGTTAGTCAAAATAAGGTGGAGGGCAAGGCGATTTTGGTTAGCGGGCATAACCTATACGCGCTTGAGCTGCTCTTAAAAGCGACCGAAGGCAAAGGTATAAATATTTATACGCACAGCGAAATGTTGCCTGCTCACGGCTATCCCGAACTTCGCAAATACCCTCATTTAAAAGGAAACGTCGGCAAGGCGTGGTTTGATCAGACTAAGCTCTTTAACGAATTTAAAGGTGCTATTTTGATGACCACAAATTGCATAGTGCCGCTTCGCTCAAACTGCACATACGCTGATCGCCTATTCGGCTACTCCATAGCCGGAACTAACGGTGTTACGCATATCGAGAACGACGACTTTACGCCTATTATCGAATGCGCGCTAAAATGCGGCGACGTGAGCGGATTTGAAAGTAGCGATACGCTAGTAACTGGGGGTCATTATAAAACGATTTTATCGCTTGCGCCGCAAATTTTAGAGGCGATTACGTCGGGTAAAATTCGCCGCTTCTTCGTTATCGCCGGTTGCGACGCTCCGGGCAAAGGACGCGAATACTATCGCGAATTAGCGGCAAGCTTACCGAAAGATTGCGTGATACTTACTTCAAGCTGCGGCAAATTTAGATTTAACGATATTGATTTCGGTAACGTTCCGGGCACGCAGCTTCCGAGATATATCGACCTCGGTCAATGTAACGATAGCAACGGTGCGGTCAAAATCGCCCTTGCCCTAAGCGAAGCTACCGGTATAGCCGTAAATGATCTGCCCGTTTCTATAGTGCTAATGTGGATGGAACAAAAGGCGGTTATTATCCTACTTGCGCTTTTTAGCCTCGGTATCAAAAATATCAACGTCGGACCTACGCTTCCTAAATTTTTCAACGACGAGATAGTAAATTTCTTAGTTGAAAATTTTGGAGTTCGTTTGATAAGCGGTGACGCGCAAGCGGATATGAAGTATTTTTTGGGTGAGTAAATTTTGGGCGGATTTCCGCCTAAAATTTTATCTAATCAAAAAGCCCCTTTTGTTCTCTGTTTTGATTTAACGTATTTAAAAGTTCGTTTTTATCGCAAAAAATCAAAGCGTATCTAAAGCCTTTTAAGCTTTTTATCTCGTCTAATTCGTCAAAATACAGTGCGTTTTGCACTTTTATATCACTATTTCTAGGCAGGCAAATCAAGGCGTCTTCGGGGTTAAAATTCTTTTGTAAAAAAGCGCTTTCTATCAAAAAAAGCTCTTCGTCGTTTTCTACGATAAGGGCGCGAAAACTAGCTCCAAAATTTATAGGTTTAAAATTTTTATCTATAAATATCGGCTCAAAGTGTCCGAAATTTTTGGTGTCGTTGATTTTAAAATTAATGTCATTCTGCTTAAAATAGTGAAGTAGCCCGCAAAGCATTCCCATAAAAACGCGTGGAATATTTAAATTTTGATAATACACCTCATCGCAAATCACAGTCGTAAAAAAAATGGAGCTCGGATTTATCGCTTGTGCTTTCGTATCCGTCCAAACCGCGTCGTAAAGAGGCGATATGCGTTGAAGCACGCGCGTATCGTCGCCGAAAAAAATGTCGCCGTTTTTTGCTCGCATTATCTTATAAAACAGCTCGGTTATGTTTTTTGGCATAAGCACGGCGTTTTTACCAAGGCTTATTCGCTCTAAGATCGACATTTGAGCGGCATTTACGGCGCAAAATTTTAAATTTTTATGTGTCGCTTCAAATCGCATTAATCGCATCATCGCCGTTTGCACGCTACCTACTTTTATATAGGCTATTTCACTATCTTTAGGCGAAATTTCATCCTCGCTTACTATAGCGTAGGCGCCGTATTTTATCGATAACTCTATATCGTTATCATCGGTATTAAGCGCAAAAAAGGCATAACCGCGTTTGACATTTTTCACTTCGAACGCAAAATCTAAAATGCTTGATACGCTCGGCTTATTTAAAATTTGACCGTTAGTAAGTCGCGCCAGATTTTCGATCGTCATTTATTTTTATCCGACTATCGCGCCGTTTTTTACTTTTTTATGCGCCCCTAAAAGCGTTAGCGAGCCGTCTTCCGCGGTTAGTATCATGCCTTGAGAGACGTATTTTTTCATCATGGTTCTATCTTTTAAATTCGACAAAACGCATACTTGCTTTCCGATAAGCGAGCCGGGATCGTAAAATTTAGCGATACCGGATAAAATTTGACGCGGTTTTTCTTCGCCTAAATCTATCTTAAATTTAAGCAATTTATCGCTTTCTTCGACTTTTTCGCACTCAAGCACTTCGCCTACTTTGATTACGATCTTTGCAAAATCGTCGATTGTTACGATATTGTCGTCTTTACTCGGCTCTTGTTTTAAAATGTCCGTCGGCGTAGCGCTAGGCATGAGCTCTTGCTCTATTCGTGGAAATAGCGGCTCCGTCGGCTTTGAGATGAAATTTCTCACGTCGTTTCGCACGATTAGCTCGTCGTAGCTTCGCTCGTTTATATCAAATCCAAGTGCGTCGGCTATTTTTGCACATGTTTTCGGCATTGCGGGCGTTAATAAAATAGAAATTTTAGCAAGCAAATTCGCACAAAGCGCCACTAATGCATTTGCTTCATCCGTTTTACCTTGCTTTATCATCACCCACGGCTCGTATTTTGCTATCACACCGTTTGCTATCGTTACGACCTTCCAAACCTCCTCTAAATAGCGGTTTGTAGATAAAATTTCTAAATTTTCCATCGCGGCGTCCAAATGCTCCTTTGCCAAAATCAGTTCGTCACCGTAAAATTTAATCGTATTTGCAGCGTCTATTTTAAAGTCGCTATATTTTCCGCTCATACCGATTATACGATTTAATAGATTTCCAAGCCCGTTGCCAAGCTCCGAGTTTATACGCTCTATCAGTGCTTTTTGACTAAAATCGCCGTCTTGTCCGAACGGCACTTCTCTAAGCATAAAATATCTGAAATTTTCAAGTCCGTAAGCATCGGCGACCTCTTTTGGATTTATGACGTTTCCCTTGCTTTTGCTCATCTTTTCGCCGTTTCTCGTCCACCAGCCGTGAGCTGCAATGTGTTTTGGAAGTTTTAAACCAAGACCCATCAAAAACGCCGGCCAATAAATAGCGTGAAAGCGCAAAATATCCTTACCGACTATATGCGTAGCGTTTTGCCAATAATCCATCAACTTCTCGTCCCTAGAGTAGCCGAGCGTCGTTATGTAATTTACCAGCGCGTCAAGCCAAACATACATTACGTGTTTCGGATCGTTCGCGCTTGCGGGCAGTTTTATTCCCCAGTCAAAGCTCGTGCGCGTAATGGAAAGATCCTTCAGTCCGCTTTTTACAAAGCTTATAACCTCGTTTTTCTTACCTTTGGGTATTACGCAAAGTTCGTCTTGTTCATACCATTTCAGCAAGGCGTCTTGATATTTTGAAAGCCTAAAAAAATAGCTTTCTTCTTTGACTATGTTTGTTTTTTTGCCGCAATCAGGACAGCAATTATCGTCTAAAAGTTGGGTTTGCGTAAAAAACGTCTCGCAGCTTACGCAATAAAATCCCTCGTATTCCCCCTTGTAAATATCGCCGTTTGCTTGCAATTTCGCAAATACGTTTTGCGCGGTTAGTTTGTGCTCTTCGTCCGTCGTTCGGATAAAATGATCGTAGCTTATTTCGAATTCATCCCAAAGCGACCTAAATTTAGAGCTTATCTCGTCGGCGTATTCTTTCGGGGTTTTGCCGCGTCCGCGTGCGGCTTGTTCTATTTTTTGCCCGTGTTCGTCGGTGCCCGTCATAAAATACGTATCGTGCCCTTGCAAACGCTTAAATCTGGCAAAAGTATCCGCTATGATAGTCGTATATGCGTGTCCGATGTGCGGAACGTCATTTACGTAATAAATAGGCGTCGTAATATAAATTTTTTCTTTCATATCTTTCCTTTAAAATTTTAAAAATCAAATCCGCCGGAGCTACCCTTGGACATAGAGTTGTAGCAGGCGTCAACATACTCTTTGCGTGTTAGACAATCAAAAAATTTTTCGCAGTCCGAGCAGCTTTTTAGCTCGTTTTGTTTTTGGCATTGCAGTAAAGCTTCAACCTTTTCCTCAAGAGCCAGTTCAAACGTATCTTTTTGTTCATTTTGTGCCTGCATTAGTCTTGTCCGTAGAATTTATGCAGTAGCTCGATCTCGTATTTAGATCCGAAAAAGCACGGCGTGCTTTGGTGCGTTTTTACTATGTCAATGTCGAATAACGTTTCATTTTTACCGTCGCTAGTCGCGCCGCCCGCATTTTCATAGATAAATGCAAAAGGCAATACCTCAAACAGCGCCCTTAGCTTGCCGTTTGGATGATCGCTTGTGGCGGGATAGCTAAAAAGTCCGCCGCCTTTTAGTAAAATTTGGTGCAGATCGCTTACCATGGCGCCGGAATATCTTAAACGATAACCCTCGTCAAATAGCTCGCGTATAAAATTTCTATGCGTTTGGCTCCAACCCTTTTGCGTTGCGCCCGTAGCGTTTAGTTTGCCTTTTTGAGCCAGTTTAAGCTCTTTAACGAGCTTAAAATTTTGCTCTCTGTCAAGACGATAAAATTTAGGTAAAGAGCCTTTTTTGTCGTTAATAACCAACTCCAAACGAGGACCGTAAATGCTATAAGCCGCGGCGATTAAATTTTGCGGTTTTAGCTCGTTTTCATATATCGCAAATATCGAGCCTACGGCAAAATTTACATCAACTAGGCTGGAGCCGTCCAAAGGATCGTAAGCGATTATGTATTTTGCGTTTTCATTAAGCATCAATATCTCGTCTTTTTCCTCGCTGACAAGGGCTTTTACGCAATCAAGAGCTTGAAATTTCGCCGTTATTATTTCGTCGCTTTGAACGTCGAGCTTAAGCTGAGTATCGCCTGTGGCGTTTTCATGTGTCGTATAGCCCAGATCGGCGTATTTTATCATTTGGCTTATCTCTTTGGCTATTGTTTTTACGGTTTCAAAAATTTCGTTTAAATTTTGCATCATACGGCCTTTGCGTTTTGAAGTATCCACGCGCAAATCGCGTCTATATCGTCTAAATTTATATTTGTTATATCGTATGGAA
>JAJQAF010000084.1 GCA_021203945.1 Campylobacter sp. | reverse complement strand
CAATAGACGAGCTTACTAATAATTATTTTAAATAAATTTGCAAGATATGTCCATTGAATAATCGGGAGTTATTCTTAATTCAAAATTCAATCTCTAAATTTAGCTAAATTTAATTTCCCGTGAAATCAAAATGCCGCCTCGCAAAAAGCTCATTGTTACTAAAGCTTCGTATTTTTGCAGTTATTTCATCTTATGCCATTCGTAAAGACGAGCCGAAACATCTCTTATATTTTTATTTCTATCGTCAAATTTAAAATTTGAAAGTAGTTTTTTATCGCTCATAGCCGATTAAGGCGGTATCGCGCAATCACTCACGCGATACCAAAAAAGAAAGGGGGTTAAATTTTATTTTATAACAGCCATTTTTCGACGCATATAAGCGATCCTGCTTTGAAGCGGAAGGTGCTTAGGACAGTTATCCTCACATCCAAGCAGGCTCATACAACCAAATACGCCGTCATCATCGCCTATAAGCTCGTAAAAATCCTCATCCGTGCGTTTATCAAGCGCATCGATTTTAAATCTCGCAACGCGGTTAAGTCCGACCGCACCGATAAAATCGGGTCTCATAATAGCCGTTCCGCACGCCGCTACGCAGATGCCGCACTCTATACAACGATCAAGCTCGAAAACCTCTTGAGCTATCTCGGGCTCAACCTTCTCTTCAAGTTTAGCGATATCCGTGACGTGATCCGAATGTATCCAGCTCTCCACGCGCTTACTCATCGCGTTCATCCAGTTGCCCGTATCCACGCTAAGATCTTTTAAAAGCCTAAATACGGGAAGCGGCATAAGCTCGATAACTCCGCTTTCGTAATCTTTTGTAAGAGTTCTGCAAGCAAGACTAGGTTTGCCGTTTACCAGCATTCCACAGCTACCGCAAATTCCCGCACGACAGACAAAATCAAAGCTAAGATCGGGATCAAATTTTTCCCTAATTAAATTTAACGCGATAAATAGCGTCATACCGTCCGTCTCTTCCAGTTCATACGAAGCAAAATGCGGTTTTGAAATTTTGCTCATCGGGTTATATTTAAAAGCCCTAATCGTAATTTTTCTACTCATATCCTATACCTGCTCTTTCGTTTGGTGCTTTATATTTGGGTTGTAATTCATAGTGCATTAACGCCTCTTGAATTTCATATCTGCTTTTACCTTCGGCTTGCATTTTTTCGCGAATTTCATCGACCTGCGCGTGACGAACGGCGCTATCGGGGGGCTCGAGGATGTTGCCTTCCGCGCCGTATCCACGGAACGCCGGCGGAATTTCCATTTTCATAATGTCAAGCGACTCATAGGTAATAGTCGGCATCGTGTCGCCCTCTTGCCAGCTTGCAAGCGTTCGTTTCAGCCAGTTGGCGTCGTCTCTTTTTATGTAGTCTTCTCGGCAGTGCGCTCCGCGACTCTCGGTGCGATCAAGCGCGCCTTTTGCGATACAAAGCGCTAATTTTAGCATTTTAGGCACGCGGTAAGCCTCTTCAAGCTCAGGATTACCAAATAGCGTTTTGTTTGTAACCTTTACGTCAAGCGAATGTTTATAAAGCTCTTCAAGTTCCCTGACCGCAGTCGCCAGACCTTCGCCGGTTCTAAAGATAGCCACGTGCTCCCACATTATGTCTTTCATTCTGTTTTTGATCTCAAATACGTTAAATTTACCCTCTTTATCAAGTAAATCTTGTAGATAATCAATCTCTTTTTTAACGAATTTTTCGATATTTTGCGTCTTTATCTCTATGTCATGAGTAGCGCAGTAATCGGCAAAATAATCACCCACAATCATTCCTGCGACGACGGTTTCGGAGACGGAATTTCCTCCAAGTCTATTAAAGCCGTGCATATCCCAGCAAGCCGCTTCGCCCGCACTAAACAATCCCGCTAAAGTCGGGCTTTCTCCGGTCGGCTTTGTTTTAATGCCGCCCATTGAATAGTGTTGCATAGGTAAAATCGGCGCCCAGCCTTTCGGACCTTCGTCGGCGGGATCGATGCCGTTAAAAATTTGGCAAATTTCTTGAACGTCTCGTAAATTTTTCTCTATATGTTCGCGTCCAAGTATGCTAATATCAAGCCAAACATGCTCTCCATACGGGCTTTTAACGCCCTTGCCGTTTCTAATGTGCTCCATTATTCTTCGACTTACGACGTCGCGACTTGCCAGCTCTTTTTTCTCCGGTTCGTAATCGGGCATAAAGCGGTATCCGTCAACGTCGCGTAAAATTCCGCCGTCGCCGCGACAACCCTCGGTAAGCAAAATTCCGCTAGGAACGATCGGAGTAGGGTGAAATTGAACCGCTTCCATATTTCCAAGCTGAGCTATGCCCGTTTCAAGCGCTATTGCGGCACCGATTCCTTCGCAAACTACGGCGTTTGTAGTATGTTTATAGACCCTGCCGTAACCGCCTGTTGCGATTAGCGTGCCTTTTGAGACGTAAGCTGTAATCTCTCCCGTAACCAAATCGCGCACGATAGCGCCGTAACAGCGTTTATCTTCGTGAATAAGCGCGACGGCTTCTTTTCTATCGTGGATAGCCACGTTATGTTTTAACGCCTCGTTTGCTACGGCAAAAAGCATAGTATGTCCCGTAGCGTCGGCGGTATAGCAGGTTCTCCATTTTTTAGTGCCGCCGAAATCGCGAGAATGGATAAGCCCGTGAACCTCGTCCTTTTCTACGATTGTAGTCTTTTGCGCGTTTATAATCGCACTTCTTTCGCCCTTAGTGATCCTAGTCCAAGGCACGCCCCAAGCGGCAAGTTCGCGGATAGCTTTCGGCGCCGTTTGACAAAACATTCTAGCGACGGTTTGATCGCAACCCCAATCGCTTCCTTTAACCGTATCGGCAAAATGCACATCCTCGTTGTCGCCTTCACTCATTTTTGAATTTCCCAAAGAGGCTTGCATACCGCCTTGCGCAGCGGCAGAGTGAGAGCGTTTAACGGGTATAAGGCTCAAAACGATAGTGCTAAGACCTTTTTCTCCTGCTGCAACGGCAGCCCTAAGTCCTGCAAGTCCTCCTCCGATAACCAATGCGTCACAATATTTTACATTCATTTTTTAGCTCCTATTCATTAACTAAAGGCTGACCCACACGAAATCAGCGATTAATGCGATTAATGCGAGCACTCCAAAAATTGCAAAAATTATAGTTTTAGCCTTATTTCTTTTTGCCGACATCTCTTGCTTATTAGCACCTTCGATACTTATCCATTTAACATACAAGCGATACATTCCGACGCCCGCATGCACGACCATAAACAAAAGCAAAGCGAAATAAAAAATTTCTAAGGTCTTGAAATTTGCAGCAGAGTGATCAGCCGTAATATGTCCGCCGAATATAATATTAACAAGATGTCCGCTAGCCGTGAAAAATAACGCAAATCCCGTTATAAATTGAAACCACCAAAGCGTAGTGTCGCAGTGTTTCATTCTGTCTTTATGACCTTTAAACATTATAAGCTGTCTAAAATTCGCGGGAAATTTTCTCATAGCTAAAAAAGCGTGAGCTATGAATACTACGAAGATTACGGCGGCAACGACGTTTGTGATCCACCAAGTAGTTTCTCCGAATAAAAATTTCGCTTCGGCAAAGCCTACTACGGCATTAAACGCGTCTTTACCGATTAAAATCGTCGATGTAAAAACCATATGGCACAAAATAAAACAGGCAAGAATAAAACCGGTTATACTTTGCCACCTATCAAAAACGGCGGGCATACGACTTTTTTTACAGTCCGCCTGATTGCCGAGGAAACCCTCTATAAGCCCTATCATGAGCACTCCTTTAATAAAATTTTATATTAGTCTTTTGTTTTGTCGGAATTATACATCTATGTAAATTTAAAAATAGTTAAGTTATTTAATATAATTTTTTTTTAAAAAGAAATGAGCAAAAATACCGCCAAAAAACATAAAAATTGATAATAATTGCCCCATTGATAGCCCAAATATTATAAGCCCTATACCTGCATCAGGTTCTCTAAAGAATTCGCAAATAAAGCGTGCTAGAGTATATAATATCGCGTAAAGCGCTATCAATTCCCCATCAAATTTTTTAAATTTACGATAAAAAAATAAAATTAAGAAAACTACGAGACCTTCAAGTGCGGCTTCGTAAAGTTGCGACGGATGTCTTAAAATTCCAAAGACGTTTATGCCCCAGCTAACGTCGGTCGCTCGTCCGAAAAGTTCTTGATTTAAAAAATTCCCGATACGTCCGAATACGTATCCAAACGGAATACAAAGCGCGCATAAATCAAGTAGTCGCCATAAATTTTGCTTATATTTTTTACAAAACAGTATCGTAGCGAGCAAAAATCCTATAACCGCGCCGTGATAGCTCATGCCGCGAATTCCTACGAATTCTCCGTTATGAAAAGGGTTAAAAATTTGCCAAGGATGAGTGAAAAAATATACCGCTTCACCGGAGTAAATCGCGATATATCCAAGTCTGGCACCTAAAATTACGCCGATTTCGACCCAGAAAAAATAATTATCCAAAAGCGCGTCGGATATGGGAATTTTATCTTTTTTAACAAAATATTTAGCCGCGGTAAGCGCGCTAAGAAGAGCTAAAACATACATCAGCCCATACCAATGCACGCTAAATCCGAACAGCTCAAAAGCTATAGGATCAAAATGATTGTAGATATTGTTCCAAGTGCTCATTTATACTATCTTTGTATTAAAATTTTTAGAATTTTACATTTAAACCGCTTAAAAAATCCGCTTTGAACTCAAAGGTAAGGCTAGAAAGCTAAATTTTACCGTTTCAAAACGCTCGGCGAATTCATAAAATTTTTCAAATTCCGCCTCGTCAAAATTTGCCGACCAAACGGCACCGTTGATATTAAATTCGCGCTCAAAGGCTAAATTTCGACTTTCGAAAAAATGTTCAAACCTACCCATTAGAGCAAACGGCACGAAGAAAACACATTTGTCTTTTTGCTTGAATTTTTCAAATTTCGCTTCGTCTATGACTGAATTTACCGCAGAGCCGTAAGCTCTGACAAGCCCTCCCGTGCCTAGTTTTATACCGCCGAAATAGCGCACGACGAATACCCCTACGTTTATCAATTCGACTCCGCGTAAAGCGTTCAAGGAAGGTTGTCCGCCGGTGCCCTTGGGCTCACCGTCGTCGCTTTGATTTTCGACTATTCGATCGTATTTATTAAGCTCTCTATAAGCCCAAACTATGTGAGCGGCTTTTGTATGCTCGGTCTTTAAAAATTCGTGGAATTCTTTAAAATTTACTATCGGAACCAGATAGCTTAAAAACGTTGATTTTTTAACTTCTATTTTTGAGTTATATATCCGAGATAGAGTTTGCAAAATTTTCCTATTTATTTGTCGGTAATTTTTATTATTGCCCTAAATTTAGTCGAAATACTATCATAAACCTTATTAAATTTAAAGACGCTTGGTTTTATTTACCCTGTGAATGAGGCGTTTTTAAGCTTAGAGTAGTAAAATTTTGCAATTTAGTCAAAGGATAAAATATGATACAAACCTGCCTATTTCCGGCGGCCGGCTATGGAACGAGATTTTTACCGGCTACAAAATCATTGCCGAAAGAAATGCTACCGATTCTTACAAAACCTCTCGTGCATTACGGCGTTGAAGAGGCGCTGGAGGCGGGTATGGACAATATGGCTTTCGTGACCGGCAGAGGTAAGCGTGCATTGGAGGATTATTTTGATATTAGCTACGAATTGGAACATCAAATCGCCGGAACTAATAAAGAGCCGCTGCTAAACGATATTAGAAAAATAATGGATTTATGCACGTTTTCATTTACCAGACAAAACGAGATGAGAGGGCTCGGGCATGCGATTTATACCGGTAAAACGCTTGTTAGAGACGAGGCTTTCGGCGTAATACTCGCCGACGATTTATGCATAAACGAGCACGGCGAAGGCGTTTTATCTCAAATGGTTAAAATTTACGAAAAATATCGCTGTTCTATAGTCGCCGTAATGGAAGTGCCGAGAGAACAGACGAAATCTTACGGCGTAGTTAGCGGGCGTTTTATAGAAGATGATTTAATGATGGTCGGCGATATGGTCGAAAAGCCCGAGCCTAGCGAAGCGCCTACAAATTTAGCTATTATCGGGCGATATATCTTAACGCCCGATATTTTTAATATTTTAGAGCGCACAAAGCCTGGTAAAAACGGTGAAATTCAAATAACGGACGCTTTAAGGACCCAGGCGAAAGACGGGATCGTGTTAGCGTATAAATTTAAAGGCAGGCGTTTTGATTGCGGAAGTATAGAGGGTTTTGTGGAAGCTACGAATTTCTTTTACGGATTAAGAAATGGTCAGAAATAGTTTTAAATTTAATCTTGCTAAAGAGGACGATATAAGCTCATATGTAAAACGTATTAACGACGAGTGCGAGAGCGGCGAAATAGGGTATTATCATCTGCCCGATTTGGGATACGGACTAATTGATGAAATTTTAGAATACGAAAAGAGTTTAACGCACGTTAAAAACGTAGTATTGATAGGCATAGGCGGCAGTTCTCTCGGCGTAAAGGCTATCAAATCCATGCTTGCCGCAAAAAAACGCGTAAGAGAGCTTTATTTTCTGGACAATGTCGATCCGCAAAGCTATAAAAGCGTTACGGACGGATTAAAATTCGACGAGACGCTATTTATCGTTAGCTCAAAATCCGGCAATACGATTGAGACGATAACCATACTAAAATGCTTGCTTGATCGGTTTAAACCTAAAAATTTAAGTAAAAATTTCGTAGTCGTTACCGATCCGCAAACGAATTTACAAAAATATGCGGCAAAAAACGGTATAAAATTTTTCAATATTCCTCAAAATGTGGGCGGTCGTTTTAGCGTGCTAAGCGCTATCGGACTTGTTCCTTTGGCTATTTGCGGATATGACGTGAAAGAAATTTTATCGGGAGCGACGAGCTGCAAGAGGCGATATATCAATGATAAAGATAGCTCAATCGTCGCCAAGGCGTATCATTATGCGACAAATAGAAATGCCGGCATAAACGTTATATTTAGCTATTCGGATAGGTTTTTTGAGTTTAACGACTGGTACGTGCAGCTTTGGGCGGAAAGTCTAGGTAAAAAAAAGGGATATAAAAGAGTGGGATTAACGCCCGTAGGTCTTGTAGGCAGTCGAGATCAGCATAGCTTTTTGCAGCTAATAATGGACGGCGTGAAAGATAAAAGCGTAACTTTTATAAAAATAAAGGAGAACGAAGCCGACGTAAAAATTCCTAATATTAGCATTGAAGGGCTTGAAGAATGCGATTTCGTGCAAGGGCTTAGCTTGAACGAGCTTATAAATCTGCAATGCGACGCTACGACTACGGCGCTTGTTCAAGAGGGCATAAGCGTTGATGTCATCGAGCTTGACAAACTAGATGAGTGGCATGTCGGTTGGCTTATATTTTATTATGAGCTTTTGACGTCGGCTACCGGAATAATGCTAGGCATAAACACTTACGATCAGCCCGGCGTCGAAATCGGAAAACGAATACTAAAAACAATGCTTTTAAAGTGAAATTTTAGGTTAAATTTCAAAAATATTTTAAATTTTATTGCTTTTTCGTCTCAAAAATTTAGTAAATGATGCAAAGACTCAAACAGAAACGACGCTTTATTACGACGTGCCTATCCAAAAAGATATAAAATTTCAAGCACGCGACATATTCGTATGGAATTTACCGGGCGATTAGCCACATATCCGCTAATCATTTGACACACCGGGTAAATTTACGTTGTCGTGCGTTAAGACAATATAAACGCTTGATTATTAAAGTTTAATTAAAATTTCGGCAAAATACCCGTTTAAAATTTTGTAAGGAATATGTATGTTAGAAATTAGGGGACTTACGCAAAGATTTGCTAGCAGCTTGTTGTTTGAAGAGGTAAATTTAAAGCTCAATCGTCATAATCGTTACGGGCTTATCGGCGCTAACGGTGCTGGAAAATCAACTTTTCTTAAAATTCTAAGCGGCGCAATAGAGCCGACTAGCGGCGAAATAATAATCGAAAACGGGCTTCGCACGGGCGTTTTGGGTCAAGATCAATTTGCGTTTGAAAATTTTACGCTTAAAGATGCGGTGCTTTACGGTAATAAGCGCCTTTACGACGCGATAAAAGAGAAAGAAAAACTCTATGCAAACACAGAATTTACCGATGCGATAAACGATCGTTTGGGTGAGCTTGAGATAATAAGCGCCGAGGAAGATCCGACCTACGAATATGAAACTAGAATAGAGAAAATTTTAAGC
>JAJQAF010000083.1 GCA_021203945.1 Campylobacter sp. | reverse complement strand
CTAACCGTTAAATATTTTCAAATCACAGAAGATAATTATAAAGCCGGTATGCTGGCAAATAAGATCAAAACTATCGCCAATGAAACCGCTGACAAACTATGACGGTATGGGCTAGTCGATAAAATACAAAAGCTTCAACGGTATTATAAAATATGGTAAAAAACGACAAAAGACAACTATAGCTTAAAAAATGTTAAGTCAAATTCTTATGCTCAAAGAGTATCTAACGTATAAAATCCACATAAATACTTGTACTTAGGTACAATAGACAATAAATTTTATTTATAGTAAAATCACACGTAATTATAAAAAAATAGCGCAAAAAAGGACTATAAAATGGCAGTTTCAATAGGAAATATCAGTAATGTTCGTGGCATCGTTATTGCCACCGATTCGCAAGGTAATCAGCGCCAATTAATGAGCGGCGATGAGATATTTAAGGGTGAAGACATAAAAGCGATCGGTCAAGATGCTAGTGCCGACATCGTGCTAAACGACGGCACAAGCATGATAGTAGACTCAACCGGTATGAGATCTAGCGATATGCCTATAGATCAAAATTTAACAAACAGCGATGCGTTAGCAGATATTAGCGACCTTCAAAAGGCGATTTTAGAGGGTGCCAGCCTTGGGGAATTACAAGAAACCGCTGCAGGTGGAGACGGCGGAAATGGCGGCGGAAATGGCGGCGGAAGCTTTGGCGAAGCCGTATTTACTCAAGGCGGTCACGAGAACAATGTCTTGTCTGACATCAGAGATCTTCCTGGTGCGAGCGCCTCGATTATTCCGGAGTATCACAGGTTAGGCGGTAGTAGCGATAACTTTCCGGCGCCTGTTATTTTTGATATAGACGGCGCAGCTACCGGCATACAAGGTGCTAATATAGTAGTAGACGAGGCGCTTTTATCAAATGGCAATAGAGCTAACGCTCACGACGCAAACGGTGATGGTATCCCAGACCATCCTACGGTAGGCGTAGGAAGCTTTGGTTTTAACCTTTTTGGCATTCCGGGCACGCTAAATATTAACGGCTTGACTTTTTCTATCCCGGCTAACGGCTCGGTGACTGTGCCGGTAGGTAGCGTAGTAAGTAGTGGCAATGTAGATATCTCTATCGTAAGTATTACACAAAGCGGTACCGCTTGGGTAGTAAACTACTCTTACGAGCTTACGGACAGGGAAGATCATGGCACGCCCGGCTCGGCGACAGATGACAGCTTGTCCGGTGCGGTATCCGTCGGCGTAACTACAGCCTATGGCTCATCTAGCGGCACTATCGGCGTACAAGTTCATGACGACGTGCCTATAGTCACGTTAAATTCAACCGACCCTAACTCTACTCAACTTGCGCCTATCACCGGCACAGTAGGTTTTAGCTTTGGTGCGGACGGTGCGGCAACTAACGACAGCGTAACGGTAAATGGTACGAGTGCGGCAAGCGACGGTAAATTTTATCTCACAGACACAAACGGCAATGCTCAAGGCGTAGTCGAGATCATAGGCTCGAATTTCACATTCGCTCCAGCCAAAGGCTTTGACACCGGCACGGATAAATTCGAACTAAAATTTGAAGCTACGGATAGCGACGGCGACACGCGCTCCGATACTATAGACATCACTTCAAAACTAAATCCTACTCTGGTCGATACCGATAATACAAAACCGGGCATTCAAGTAGGCTCTATACAAGTTGATGAGAGTGGATTAGCTGCCGGTACCGATGCCGGCAACGCTGGCAAAATACATGGAAATAAAAATTTCACATTCGACCTAAATGGCGAGAACGGAACCGTTACTATCGGTACTAGCACATATACTATCACAAATAATGGCAGCCCCGTCCTAATAGATGGAACCGGTACGACTAATATTAACGGTGTAGACGTTACTGTAACCAATATTGCTCAAAACGGCACTGACGGTAATTGGACGGTAAGCTACTCATACGAGCTAAAAGCCCCTCAACATCACGTTACACAAGGCATAGACACCTTAAACGGCGGTGAAATAGATATAAATATAGCGGATGATACCGGCGAACAGGTAAATGGTAAAATTTCAATTACAGTCGTTGATGATGTGCCGGTAGTCACTGCCCATACAAATATAACTACCTCTACAAACGGTGCGGAAGTAACTGACGGTATGGTAGCTATAAAATACGGTGCAGACGAAATGCCGGACAATACTGCCGAAAGAGTCGTAATTAAGTTATCCGACGGCACAGACTTGTCTGCCGATAGCACATCAGGCGACAAAGCGACATTTAAAATCACAGATATTGGCGAAGTCACTATAGACACCGTAACCGGCAACTACTCATTTAAACCGGAAAGAGGCTTTTATGGAGAACAAAAATTTGATTTTGTATTTAAGGACAAAGATGGCGACGTAATTTCACAAACCGCTACCGTCAGATCTCAACTAGTAGCCGATTTCACTAGCTCGGAAGTTTATGTAGATGAAAGTAACCTAAGTAAAGGTACCGACCCTAGTAGAAGTGACAAATCTCCAAACGCCGCTAGCGATGCAACACATAAAACCGCATACGACGCAGGTGATATAGCGGGCACCGGCAGGGTTGATGTAAATGTCCATGGTGCAAAAGAAGCAACGGTTAGTATCAAACCTGCTTCAGGCGGCAGCAGTATCGAGATAACCCTCAAAGACGATGGAACTTATACGATCAATTCAGCCAATGCAAAAGAGGCTAATGTCAGTGTAGATGTAGTCGGTATGGGCGCTGTAACACCTATTAGAAATAGTGACGGAAATATAGAGAAATGGGAGATAGAATACACATACAAGCTAAGCGAAAATAGTGACCATGTAGGTTCAAACGAAGTAAATGATTATAACTCCGGCAAGATAAATTTTACGGTCTCTACCGACTATAAAAATAACGGCATAACGACGACAACATTAGTCTCAAACTCTAACGACAACAATATTTCCATCAAAGTCTATGACGATGCGCCTGAAATTCTTACTAATGCCGAAGCCGACTCAGCCGATCCTAGGGGTGCAAGCGTAACCGGCAAATTTGACTTTACGTTTGGCGCAGACGATGGTGCAAGTAAAGAGGTTAGGATAAACGGAAAGCTAGGCGAGGAAAGCACCGATACAAACGGTCATACTATCTATAACTTTGCGCTACATCAAGGCAACTTAGAGTATGACGCTACCGCCAATACCTATAAATTTACCGCAAATAACAACTATAAAGGCGATCTGGACATCAAATTCACCGTTCAAGACTCTGACGGCGATAGCATAACCAGCCAAACAGCGACTATATCTATACCTACACCACCGTCGGTATCGGTTAAATTTATGGAGGATACTAATAACGATCATAAATTATCAAAGACAGAGATCATCAGCATTGACGATGCCGACAAGTCGGGGGCCGTCATTAGCTTAGATCCGAGCGATGCCAGCAAAATTGCCATAGGTAAGGACTATTTGGAATTTACGGTACAAACTCCATTCGGCACAAGTGATTACAAGGTGCTAATCACATCTCAAGTCCTAACTGACCTAACTGGCGGAAATTTCAAACTAGACGGATCTTATTCTTTTGAAAATATCAAGCCCGACGGCACAACCGAAACTATCTCTACCATACCGAGTGTTTCAAATTTAAAAACCACTACCGTCACCGCCGTGATTACCAACGAATACGGCGCTAGCGGTCAAGAGGGTAAAGACTATGTAGTGCCTAGAACGAGCCCGGAGGTTACGATGACCGAAGACATAGACAATAACGAGACGCTAAGCTATGATGAGAATAAAGAAGGCGACGGTAACCTAAAAACTACCACTGCAAAGATTGAATTGCCGGCAGGCGTAGAATCGGGGGACAAGCTAACATATACTTATACAACCGATCCAAAAACCGGCGCTACTACAACTAAGACGGTCATATTGACACAAAACGACATCGATAACAACTATGTTAGCGTTTCAAATCTCCCGCTTGAGCGCGGCTATGACACGATAGTAAAAGATGCCTTCACTACTAAGTCCGACGGTAGTAATGCAAGCGACCGTTCAAATTCTGACAAGGTTACTATAGCAACGGACGTCATCAAAGTAGAATTTGTTGAAAAGCCGAGCGTAATTTTAGATGGTAGCTCCGATAAATCCATCTCTCGTGCCGACAGTATGAAAGATCACGATGTCAATGAAACTAGTGCCGTCGTAACTATTCCTACTAACGTCCGTGACGGCGATAAACTCGTGCTGGATATCAAAGACTCGGTAAATGGCGATAGGGCGCAAACCTACACGGTAAAAACAGACGCAAACGGCGTTATTACGGCTATCGAGTTTGAGAGCTCAACAGACGGCAAGACATATGCAAATTTAACACAATATGCTAATAAAAAAGGCGTAGTGCAAGAGTTTAAATTTGTTGTAGAGGGTATAGGTTTAGAAGCTACCGACAGCGACGGCACAAAACACGAAACTACTATAAAAGCTACACTTGATTATCGTGACGGCGTAAATGATGATGCTCTAATAACAGACGTAAGTGCCGCCGATAAAACTAGTATCCAAGCTATTAAAGCCCCTGAAGTGTGGTTTGGGGCGGCTGAGGGCGGCTCTGCTATAGCTAGAAATTCCGGTAGCGACGATATAACTCGCGACGATATTTCAGGCGAATACACAACTAACGTTACAATTAAAATTCCTGACAATGCGGTTAACGGCGACAAATTAGTAGTGGAAATCACTGAGCCTGATAGTAGCGTAACTAAACACACCTATACTATTGAAAAGAGTGATGCAAATGGTGCTAAAGCCGACAAAATCATTGATGAAAACGGTAATGAAGTAGCTACTAAATCTCAAACATTTGTGATAAAAGACGTAGCGATGAAAACCGGAGTAGATACCGCAGTGGCTGCTCAAATTCTCTCGGTAAAAAAACATTCCGACGGTACCACGGCCGTAGATGAGAGTCCGATAACTACGGCAAAATCACAAATAGCTCAGATAGGCACGGTATCGATAGAATATAACAAAGACGTAAATACCAACACCGTTCTTTCACGCTCTGAAAGCTCGGAAACGGGCAAACACGAGGAAATTTATACCACTACTGCTAAAGTGACCTTACCCGACAATATCCTAGTGGGCGACACCGTCAAGATAGATAGTGGCAATGGCGCGCCAAAGACCTACACTATGGGCAAAGATGCCGATGGCAACTGGACCGCCACTGACGCTAACGGCGAAACTTTAGAAATTTCGGGCACTACCATAATGCTAAAAGGCATCGAACTAAATAAAAACGGCGAAAACACTATAGCTGTTACCGTAAATGGCTTAAATGACGCAAAAGCCGAA
The DNA here is from genome assembly GCA_021203945.1 of Campylobacter sp. Lineage (GTDB taxonomy): Bacteria > Campylobacterota > Campylobacteria > Campylobacterales > Campylobacteraceae > Campylobacter_A. Next base: position 2,946 of record JAJQAF010000083.1, on the reverse strand, counting down.
ATGACCGCTATAAATTCCATATCGTTAGAAAATATAAATGACGATATGCTAGTAAAATTCACAGCCGATACAAACAACGATAGACTTATCGTCGGTACTAGTACCGAGATTGGCATCAAGCTCCCTTCAAACGTGGTTAGCGGCGATAAATTGGTTATAGAAGTAGATCGTGACGGCACTAGCGAGGATGTTACTAGAAAATTTGCAGTCGAGCAAGACATTGTGAGCGGTAAATTTACTATCACGGAATTAGACGGTGCCGGTAACAAAATAGGTGCGCCTATAGACGTTAAAAACGGTTGGGTCAGCATAGACGGTATCCAAGTAAACGGTGGTAGCGCAACTAAGGTTAATGCTAGCGTACAAGACTACAAAGGCTTAGATAAAGTATCAACAAAAACAGACCTACTTGATAATAGTAATGGTTCAGGCGGACCCGTCTTTGACGTTACATATGAAGAGGATCTTGACCACAATGAAAAATTGAGTCGAGCTGAGACTATTGCCGATAACGCAGCCAATACTACAAATGCTATTATTACTCTGCCTGGTGGCTATAAAGCTAATGAAAAAGTTACGGTCAATATCGCAGACTTTGACGATAGCGGCAATGCTCGAACGCGCACTGTTGTCTATACGTTAAACGATAATGGCACGGCTACCGATAATGATGGTAAAGTTATTCCGATAGAAAACGGAACGATAAAAACACCTGTCACGGTAAAAGTGGATCAGCAAACGACAGTAAACGCTAAATTTGCACATTCCGACGGTATATTTGAGAGTGTAAACGATAGGTCTATCACGCTTGAAAAAGGTCTGGCAAAAAATACTCTCAAAATTTCGTTTGATGAGGATAATTTAAACAGAAACGACGTTATTGATCGCACAGAAGCCCTAGCTGACGGTGATATCTATACTACAACCGTAAGCGTGACTATACCTTATAATGCATCTATAGGCGATAAGGTAACTATCCAAAAAGACGGAAGTGATTATAAGATATACACTATTGCGGAAGGCACCGGCAATAACGCCGGTAAATACGTAGCAAAAGATGCTAATGACAATGAAATTCCAATCGAAGATAACGCGATAAAAATTTCAGGTATACCGATGAACTACACCACGCCGACCGCCTCCGTCCCAGCTCCTGCCCCGATAAAAACTGAAATTACCGCTAAAATCACTGACGCATACGGCGATGATGAAGTAACGCAAGTAAAAGAATCAAGCCTAGCGCAAGGATTTCAAGGCAAACTTGAAGTGATCTTTAACGAAGATTTAAGTCGCAACGGTACTTTAAGCCGCGACGAAGCAAGTAGTGACGGTAACGAAGGCAAGACAAAGGTCAGCGTAAAACTACCATACGACGTGGCTGCGGGTGATTTATTGGCTGTGACTATTGACGGTGTAAAAACCGAGTATAAAGTGGTAAGCGATAACGGTGTTCTAAAAGTTGAAAACGTAACTACGCATGCACAGACCGCATTGGTTGGCGGCGCACTAGTATTAGAGCTAGAAAATATCTCTGTAGATGCCGCAACAGAAGTAAAGGCTACTATAACCGACGGTAAGGGCTACTACGAGCAAACCGGCGATGCATCGGTAAGCCTGGAGCAAATGCAATACATAAGTTCGGTATCTCAAAATGCAGTTGGACGCGGAGGCACGGGCATATCCAAAGATGCCGCCGATATGACGGCTAATGTCGATATTGGTCTGCCGGATGACGCAAAAGCGGGCGATATCATAAAGATAAGTTACGACCATCCGGACGGCATTAAAGATGATGACGGAAAAGCCAAAACAATACGGCAAGAGATAACCGTAACACAAGACAATATAAATGACGGCAATGTCAATGTTAAAATAAAGGTCAATACGGATACTAGTCATGAGCAAAAGGTCTATGTAGAATCCACGGACGCTAGCGGCAATAATAAGAGCGAAAAAGTATATTTCACTATAGATCTAGAGCAAGATCAAAGTGATGATAGGGTAGGTTACTACGCCGCTCAAGATAGAATTTACGGTGGTGCAGGCAACGATACTCTAGTCATTAACGATACCATAAACTTTACTAATATGTCTAACTTAGATGAGAAAATTCATAGCTTTGAAAAAATCGAACTAGGTACAGATCGAACTACTATACTTTCTATTAATCCAAAAGATGTCCTAGACATAACGGATAATAAAGATACGGTGTTAAATATAACAAAGGGCGATTATTCCGCCAAAGTCGTTTTAGACGGTAATAAATGGACACGCGTCGACACGGATGCCGAAAGTCAAGTAAGCCACGAAAAAACTTACGAAGGCATAGCCGATGGACATACTATCACGATAAAAATCCATGATGATGTCCAAACAGACTTCTAGCGGTAGTTTGATATATCGTTGAAAAGGCTAGCAATATTTGCTAGCCTTTTATTATTTGTCCGCCGATCAAATATTAAAGCGGTTTTTATGAAATTTTTATAGCATCTACTAAAATGAATATAAAATTTAGGTAATTATTTTTTTACTAACTGCAGCCGAATGCGTCAAAATATCGTGCAAATTTAATCTATCTTTGCGAAAAAAGCAAAGCATAAGCCCTATGACGCTAAATCCAGCGATAATAAAACAAATATAGCGCAAGACGGCGTGAAAAAAGCCTATTTTATGCCCGTTTTTTAAATTTACGAGGTAGATTTGCTGGGCTTTGTAGCCCGGAGTTTGCGCGCTAACGCTAAAAAAAACGGATATGATCGCACCAAAAGCGACGTTGCAAACCCCGATGGCTAATTGGTTGGACGCAAATTCGCTCTTGCCGCCTAAAATAACGTAGGTCGTAAAGTATAAAATCGGCATTAATATTATAAACATATCGATAATAAATGACTTTATCAGCAGCGGTATTGATGCGATCGAAGATTTTTGTTTTGCAATTTTTTATTA
>JAJQAF010000045.1 GCA_021203945.1 Campylobacter sp. | reverse complement strand
GAGTGATTTAAATCTATGTTATTATTTATTGTGTGTTTTTCCTTGGCGCTTTCTATTTTACCGTCTAATCCTGCTCCGCCCGCACTTGATAAAATCATCGGTATAGTTCCGCCGCCCGTTATACCAGTTAAAACTCCGGCTCCTATAGCCGATTCGATTTCGCCTTTATTTGCGTTAAAATGGTCTATAAATCCGGGCGTAACGTCTTGGCTCTCATAGCTTCCGTCAGGTTTTAGCTTTATAAAATAGTCTTTTCCGTCGTGGTTTATAGCTCCGTCATAGCCGTATTTTTGTGCTAGTTTATCCATATTAAGCTCACGTTGTTTAAGCCTGTTTTGTTCTGCGTCTTTACTCTCAAATAAGCTACTAATTAAACCGCTATCGTTTTGAAGTAGTGCCGTCTGCCTACGCATAGTTTTTTCTTTGCTTTCGCCTGCCGCCGCTCCGCTTCCCAAAGCGCTCATATCCCATACGTTTTTAAACTCTTCGGCTACTTTTTGAGGAGCGTTTGTTAGCGTGTTTAGCGCTTGCTTCGTATCTCTTTTAAAATCATTGTAAAGCGTTTCATACCACGTTTCATTCTCATAATCTCTTGTGCTTTGCGGCTTGATATGTTGCGTTTGCGGCTGTGTTTGCGGCGCGCTAAAAAGTTGCCGATTGATATAATCTTGCTCCTCTTGTATTTGCGATAAATTTTGCCGTGCTTGATTGTTTTGTTGCGGTGCGTTTAGATGAGATAGGATATTATCGTCTATATCCGCTTCGCTCGCTCCTTGCGGTATCTTTATCCATTTACCGCCGATTTGAAGTTCGCTTGCTCCGCTTGGTATTTGTATGGTTGCCATTTTTATTCCTTATCTAAAAGTTATTCCGAAATCATCTGCGTTTATATATTGCTTCGGCTGTGTTGTTTGTCGGTTTTCCCGGTTGATATTTTGCGGATCGGCGTTGCTGAATTTTGCCCTTACGGCTTGGTCTAAGGATTGCTCTTGCGTGTCATTTTTAGGCTTAGTTATCTGCTCTATTTTGTTATAAATTTCTTGCGCTCCTTTATAATTTCCTGCACTCATTAACGTATTTGCCAACTCATTTAAATTATATATGATGCTGTCTTTATAGGCTTGAATTTTAGCGTCTCTTTTATCTTTACTAACTTTATACGGCGAAATCTCATCAATAAAAAAATCCCTTGTTTTAGCGGCGTTGCCTTTATTTAAATTCGCTAATGCGTTTGCCGTTGCGTTAGCTTTACTTGTTGCGTCGTTATGCTCTTTTGTTGCTATTCCCAGCTCATATGCCAATGGTCCGGTTATAGTGCCGTCTATTATGCCCGTAAGGCTGTCATCGGCTTTTGCCAATGATTTTTCATAGTCGCTTATCTGCTTTAATGCCGCCGTATTTAAAGCTAGTTTTTGCTGAATGCCTGCGGATATATTTTTTAAGCCGTCATTTACATTTACGCCCACGTTGCCGGTTAATTGTTTTTGCATTTTGGCGGCGTTAAGAGTCCCCTTTACATAACTTATCAATCCGCCCAAATCGCCCTTATCCTTATAATCCTGCACGGCGTTACCATCTATATTTAGCGTCTTTGATAGCTCCGGATTAGACAATACCGCTCTTATGTCGCCTATATCCTCCGGCGTATATTGCGGTGCGTTAAGCTTATCCCTTTTTAATGCCAAACTATCGGCTTGCAGTTCTAAGCTTCGCCGTTTGTAATCCTCTAAGGCTTGATTTTGCTTTTCTTGTATTGCCAATTGTCTATTTTTTACGCTTATATCATCGTCGTGAAATTTAGCCGCTTGCTCCCTATTTGCTTGAGCGTTGCTTTGTTGCTGTGCTAAATTTGCATTATGGCGGTCGTTAGCGTCTTGCGCCGTGCTTTTATTGTTTCTTACGTATTCGTCTATCCTTGCTTGCTCTTGGCTTTTTTTAACGTTATCTTGATACATATCATAAAGGGCGCGTCCTACGCCCCCGGTCGCTTCAATAATCTTATTATTCGGATTAAAGCTGATTTGTTGCGGATTAAAATATGCCATTTTACGCTCCTAACATATATGAGCTGTGTAAGTATGCCTCATCCGCCTCTTTATCACGCTTTTTTTGCATATTTAGGGCGTAATCGGAAAGCATTTTATTATAGTTGAATGCGTCTTTTTGTAGATTAAACTGCTTTTTAGCCATTTTAGCCTGTTGATTTGCTCCGTAGATATTGCCTAAAATGCCTAATGCTCCTAGTGCGTTATTTACTCCGCCGCTACTTCCGCCCATCCAACTGCCTATACCGCCTAATAAATCCATAAAGCCCGCCATTATTTATCCTTTCAAATTTATATTAATCCCGCTTGCTTTAATAAGCTTGCACCAAGCTCGACATCGCTTACGTCCTCGCCCTTTTTAAGCTTCTCAAATGCCCCCAGCTCGTTGCCGTTTTTATTTGTGCCTATGGTGTTATCGGGGCTTTGTTGCGGAGTTGCCGTGTTTAACATAGCCATAGCCACTGCACGCCACCCGCTATAATCATCACTGATTAAGCCCTCCAGCTCGTTTTGTTGCGCCCATTTTCCTAAATCATCGGGTTTAATAGTAGGAAATTCACTCCTTAGCCGATTTATATTTTTCTCAAAAACCTCTTTTTGTCTTGCCTGCTCGTCTTGTGCCTCTTGCTTTGCGCTTAAGTGTGCCACGGCTTGCGCTAGTGCCGAAAGGTCTATACCCAGCTCGTTAAGTTTTTTTAATGTTTCCGCCGTTATGACGTTTTGCACCTCTTGCGGCGCTTGTGGCTCTTTGCTAACTTCTTGCTCGTCTTGTGTTTGTTTAGCCGTATCTTGGCTTTGCCTCTCTTGCTGTGCCGATACGACTTGCTGTGCTTGCTCGCTTGGCTGTGCGTTAGTTTGTGCCTCTTCGCCGGCTGTCGGCTCTTGTGAAATTTCACCGTCCGTTATTTCGTTTAATAACGTTGCTATTGCTTCTTGTTCCGTCATTGCTTATCCTTAAAATGATTTTTTATAGTTTTCAAAAAAATTAATCGTGCTTTGCACCAGCGTTGCACTCTCAATCGCCCTTATTCTTACTTCGTCGCTTAAACCTGAATCTTCGGCGATCATTATGAATTTTTCATAAAGCACGCTTTGCAACGTAATAAAATCAATAAACGCTTCATTACCGCTTAACCCTCCTAAATTCGTATTGTCGTTTATGTTTTTAACGCTTTGATTAAAAAGCTTGTTCTGCATATTGTGTAACATTCATTAATCCTTGTTGTGGTATTTGTTCTTGCTCTTTATCCGGCGCTAATCTCTTTTGCAGTTCGCTTTTCTTACCGATAAACTCATCTGCGTTTTTTATGCCGTAAAGAGGCAAAAGCTCCAAAAGTAGCCTTTCGTTTGCCGCCTGCATTCTTGCCGCACCTTGTTGGTCTCCTAGTTGCAAACACATTCCGAATTGTTGGACTATCAGCCCGCCTGCGTCTATTAGCGATTTTTTCTGCACCTCCTTATTTAATGCCCCGATACCGGTGTTTATATTTACTTTAAAGCTTGGAATATCTTTTCTTTGATAGCCTGCAAAAAACATAGGGTCGCCGTATTTCCATACTAAAAACGCAAGTCTTTCAAATATCGGCTCAAAAAATGTTTCGTTAAAGGTTCTTATATAGCCTTGAAGTCTCACGCTTCCCTCGTTTGCCATTATACTTGCCATTGTTGCCGTTTCTTGACGTATTGTAGTCACTCCGTTTTGTTGCGGGCTTATCCCGCTTACTTCGCTTCCCGTTATATTTGCACCGCTTAGCTTTGCTTGAAGTCGCGATTGCTCTATCTCCCAAAGCTTGGCATAGTCTCCGATTTGTTCGTAATAGCTTTTATAAATATCTTGTTTTTGTCTTAAGCTTTGTTGCGTTTGCTCGGCGTTTAGCTCGTTTATTAGTTTCTCGCGTGCGTTTAAAGCCGTGCTTGCCGATACGCCGTTTTTTATCCATTCTTTATATTTTTGATTTATGTTGTCAAGCTTATTTTCGTATTCGGTTAGACCGATTTGGGAGATTTCGCGCAGAGATTTGGCTAAATTTTGATTTACTTCAATTACGGTAGCGGCGGTTGTTTTGATTTTTTCATTTATAGTATCCGTATTATCAGTTACGGCTAGATTTGCCCTCACGGTGTTTTCTGCGATTTCTTTTATGAGCCCGCTCATTTGATTTTGTATTAGTTCTATTTCATTTTCTAAATTCTTACGGTGCTCCGTTAATCCATTAGATAGACTTGTCGAAATATCTATACGTCCGAAGCGTGTTTGCCCGTCCCACAATGAAGCTACCGAATTATACGCCTTTTCAGCCTCTGAAATTATGTCGTTTAATTTATTGCTTATGGTCGTCGTTGCAGCATCTATAGCCAACGTTATTGCCGTGGGAATTGCCGTAAAAACGTTATCAACCGCAGTTCCTAGCCACAACACAACCGTCCCCATAAGTTGAAAACTTCTATAAACGTCAAGTCCGAATTCTATAATATCGGATCTATTAGCGCCTATCCAATCGGCTATCGCAGTAAGTCCGTCCGCTATACCGCCGGTTGCGCCTGCGGCGTTATTAAAATCATCAACCAATAACGACACTTCCGTCCTTAAATCCGTAAAAGCCTTACCGACGGTTAGCGGCATATTTTTAAAATCTTCATTGATTTTACCGCTCATCTTGGTAAGTGCGTCGGATACTACTTGTGCCGTTAATTTGCCTTGTGCGCCAAGCTCCCTAAGTTTGCCTACAGGAACGCCGATACCCTCCGCCATATAGCGAAGTAAGGTAGGCGAAGCTTCCGCCATAGAGTTAAACTCATCGCCTCTTAATGCGCCGCTACCCATAGCCTGCCCAAATTGCTTTATAGCCGCCGCACTTTCCTCCGCACTTGCGCCGCCAAGCTGTAAAGCCTTAGCAAAGCTTGATGTCACTTTGTTGATTTCGTCTGTGTTTTTGCCCAAATCCTTAAGCGCAGGGGCTAATTTTACGTATAAATCGGTAGTTTCTTTTAAACTTGAATGCGTAGTGCGAGCTATGTCGTGCATAGCTTTTTGCTGTTTAGCAAACTCATTCATAGACGAAGTAGTCATTTTCAAGCGTGAATTTACAAGGCTCATTTCATCGGCTGTTTTTATAAGGTCGTTTATCAAAGCCGAGCTTACAAGAGCGGCGATAATGGTATTTAGCCCGCGAAAAGACGCCGTTAGGTTATCGACGTTGCTTTGTGTTTGCCCTGCTTGTCTGCCGAGTTTGTTTATATCCTCTGTGGCTTTTTGAGCGCCTGATGATTTGACTATGATAGATAAATTTGCTACGTCCATTTTCAAACTTTTATTTTTATGTTGCGAATATTTTATCAGGCTTAAAATTTGCGTTGGTTTTATCAATTTTTAATTCTAGTTTATTGACAATATGTCAATTTTTTATTATAATTGCGTCTATGAGAGTGATAGCAAAGAAGACCCTACGGGATTTTTACGAACAGTCAAATTTCAGCGACGCCAAAGGTGCGCTTGAAGCGTGGCACGCCGAAGTGATAAAAGCTGTTTGGAAAAACACGAACGATATTAAAGAAAAATACCGCAGTGCAAGTTTTGTGGGCGATAAGGTGGTTTTTAATATTTGTGGCAATAAATACCGTTTAATCGTAAAGATAGATTATGTTTTTCACGCCGTTTTTATTAAATTTATCGGCACTCATAAAGAATACGACAAACTAGACGTAAAGGATTTATAATGAATGTAAAAGCTATAAAAACGCAAACAGACTATGAAGACGCGTTAAAAAGGGTTGATGCGTTAATGTGTAACGCCAAACCCGATACCGCGGCGGGCGATGAACTTGAGGTGTTATTGATTTTAATCGAAGCTTATGAAAGCAAGCACTATCCTATCAATGAGCCCGACCCTATCGAAGCTATAAAATTTAGAATGGAGCAAATGGGGTTAAAACAAAAAGATTTAACGGGGATTTTAGGCGATAGGGCAGTAGTTTCTAAAATCCTAAACGGCAAAAGAAAGCTAACCGCCGATATGATAAAAAGCCTACATGATAATCTTAAAATACCGTTTGAGAGTTTATTTTTAGCGAGGCAAAGAGTTACGTTATAAATAAAGCGGGAAAGATGTGGCCGCTATACAAAGGGAGTATAATTTGATAAAAAGCCAAAACTGACCATTCAAGAACAGATTAATAATTTAGAACAAAAAGGTATTGAGTTCAAAATTATCAATAAACAACAAGCTTTTAAAATTTTAAGTCAATCAACTTATTTTTTTAAAATTAAAGCCTACGCGAGAAATTATAAAAAAGAAAGCGGTAAATATGTAGGTCTGGATTTTGCACATTTGTATGAAATTTCAAAGATAGACATAGAATACTTTTTACAATCTCAATGGATATAGAACACGCTTTAAAAACCTCAATTTTAAGAGACTTTAACACTCTAGGCAATAACGGTGAAGACATTGTAAATAGTTTTTTAGAATCTAATGAGGGTCAAAGCACAAAGGGATATTTAGAAAGCGACAGAGGGGATAGAAGCGTATCAAATAAGCTAATAAACAACAATAGACCCCAACAAATGCCGTTTTGGGTTCTTGTAGAAGTTATTTTAAACTTCTATTTTCACCGTTTAAATTTACCCAAAATATCTTTAAATTCTTTAGGCTTAAACTCGCCTTGATAAGGTGCAAAGTCGTTTTTATCCTCAGCGTTTATCTCGTTTGCATAAATAAGGCTTAAATTTTTTAGCGTTAAAACTTCCCACCAATTCAGCGTTAAGCTCGTTATTTCACAATAGGCTTTGATCTCGCTAAAATCAAGCCCTACCGCGCCAAATCCGTTATTTTTACAATATCCAAGCTCACTAAGCGTCAAAAGTAGATGTGCGCCCCAAGTAATAGGGGGAAACTCGCGCTCTTTGACGTCTTTTTTAGCATAATACGCTAACTGTGTAACACATAGCGCGAGCTCGTCGCTTACTTTTTTAAAAAATTCCTTGCGTCCTCGACAAAGCGTTCGACTTGATTTGCGATTATAGGGTATTTATCATAAACTCTAATCGCTTCATCTCGGCTAAATTTAACCTCTTTGCCGTTTTCGCTTAATCCGCTCCAGTCCAAAGTAAGCCCTGCTAAGATGTGAGAGGGGTTTTGTGCTTTATCGCCGGCTTTAACGGCGTTTATAAATACTTCGCGCCCCCTTTTAGAGTGAAAGCTTAGCACCTTGATTTTTATATCGGTCGGGTTATTTTCAAGGTCTAAAATCGTAAGCTCTACGCCCGTTTCGCCTTGAGATATGTCAAATTCTTTTAAGTCCATTCATTATTCCTTTATACGCTTTTAGCTTCAATAATCGGATCAAGCCTTGTTATCTTGATAGTTGCGGGCACTCTTATTACGTCGTTTTTTTGAATTGAAACGCCCGTTTTTACGTTGATAAATTCGCCCGTGATATACGTCGGATTTTTAGCGGTTCCGCTTTCGGGCTCGTCGCTACCCACGATGATAAATTGCTTTCTTTGCTTTTTATCAAACATCATATTCAGCTCTTTTACGCCGTTATCTTGCCCCGCTTTGTAAAATAGCTTAATCTCGGCTTCGCCGTAGCTTACCGAGCCTTGCGATACGACTGATATATCTTCGTCTATACATTGATATTCGTTTGTTTCCCTAGTCTTTGTAAAATCGCCCAAATCCTCTAAATACGCGATACGTTTCGCGCTAGTTAGTGCGGTTTTAACTTTCTGTGCATCGCTTAAATCTACGCTCGTATCACAAATGTAAAACTTGGTAAGCTGTGCGTCCGTAACTTCTAAATTTGCCATTTTTTATCCTTTTAAATTTGATAACTTCTAAAATAAATCGATAGCGCAAGAGAGTATCTATCGCCATCAATGCCTAAAATATTAATGCTTAACGGAGCATTAATATAAACCTCTGTGCCGCCGTTTCTTAGTTTTGTTCCGACCTTAAAAACATCCTCATAAGCTCGGATCCTCTCAAAAACATCTTTTACGCCGCCGCCTGCGGGATACCTAAGCGTGATTTGAAAAACTCCGCTTTTTAAATTTGCCGCTTCGTCAATCGTGAGCGTATCGGATTTTGACGGTAAGAAAAATAGTTGTTGATAGGGCAAGCCCGCTCTTGGGCTAAAAGCCGTGTTTTCAAACTGAGTATCTATCTGCGGGCTAACGGCTAAAACCGCTTTTTCGAGTGCCTGTCTAATTTTTAGCAAAATATCTCTCCCATCTTGCGATATTTCGCCTGACCATTCCTCTCGGGGCTTTCAC
>JAJQAF010000314.1 GCA_021203945.1 Campylobacter sp. | reverse complement strand
GCAAATTTCCTTTTTTAAAATATTTTATGAATTTTATTCCGGCTATAGAGCAGATCGAATATAAAAGCAATATACCTCAGCTTGCTAAATTTTATACTTCGTATATGTTTATAGTGGGGATTGCGTTTGCGTGGATGTTTGCCAAATATAATTTTAAATATGACTTATTTAATAACGGATTGTTTGGCGTGTTTTATTATAAGATAAAAAATAAAAATCTTTTTGTCTTTAAAAAACCTATATTATCAAGCCGTCTCTTTCTTTTTCGTCTCCATCACTATGTTGTTGTTCCCAAATCCCATATATGTAAATTTTATTTTAAAGCATAAATATGAACGATAACAATATAAGCAAGGCGGTAACTGATACTATAGGCAATACCGGTGCGGCTATAGACGGGGCTTGGGGGAAATTTATAGAAAACCAAGAAGATATAGGAAAAGCATCTAATAGTATAGTAGGTAGAGCCGTTAAGCCCGTAGGAATAATAAACGATATAAATAACTATACGTTAGCAAAAACGGAAAAAGAAGAGTTTCAAGAAGAATATAAAATAGCCGCAAGCGATATAAATTAAAAAGCAAGGAGACAAAATGGCGCTTCAAAGCAAATCAGCCTTCTCAAAAAGAAAAATATTTTTAGTTATATTTTTTATGATAGCAATATCATATCTAGCCTTTTTGACATATAAAAACATATCCGACGGTATAGATAAAAGAGGATATGAGGCAAAGGTTCTTCGCGTTCATAATGTATTTTTTAATATCTCTAACCCGAGTTATTTTACAGGTAAAAACATATACTACAAAAACGGGCTGGTTAGAGTCGCTCAAGACATAGTAAATGGTAAAATAAACGGAGTTCGAACCATATTTTATAGTAACGGACAAAAACAAGCCGAATTGGAATTTAAAAACAGTATCTCCGACGGAAAAGCGCTTGAATGGTATGAAAACGGCGCTATAAAACTGGTAGGTCAGACAAAAGAGGGTATGCGAGACGGAAGCATAACCGAATTTTATCAAAACGGAACAAAAAAACGTCAAGCCACATATATAGGAGATAAAAGAAATGGCGAATATCTATTATGGTATGAAAACGAGCAATTAAAAAGCAAGGCAAATTTTAAAAACGATAAACTAGACGAGTTTTTTTCCTATCGTGAGGACGGAACGTTAAAAAACAAGATATTTTTCCAAAATAACGAACCTGTAAAGTTTGAAGCGTTTGACAAATATGGAAATTTGCAAGAGGCTATAGTGTTGGATGACAAAACGAAAGAGGATTATATAGCCACTTATAAAAACAATATCATTCAAAGTAAGACTTTTTATAAAGGTAGCGATATAATTAGAGTTGATAGGTTTAATCAAGACGAAAAATAAATATCAGGAGATACAATGGAGGACAAAAAAGCACTAAAAGAAATTACACTAGATCTCGTGGATGGAACATTGCAAGACAATCCATTTGAAATTTTATTGCCGGATAGTTATAAAGAATTGGCAGTCAATAATTTTCTTGGAATTGACACGGAAAAATTAACAAACAATAATAGGCAAATCTCATACATAAATTTAGTAATAGACGACCACTCTTTTACCGTCACGAAGGCGGTAGTTAAAGAGAGTTTAGACGATATATTTAGCGCTGAGTGCGAAGGGTATTGCGAGAGTATGGAAAATTTTCTTTTGCAAAGCTTTAATAAGACAAACTCTAACGACGGTGCCAAGGCGCATAAATTTTTAGACCGACAAGCCGTGCTTACTTTTAAAAAAATAAGCCAAACAAGCACGGGCAGAGTAAACTTAGGAAACAAAGGCGATGAAAAAACGACATACAAAGGTATAATTTCGCAAGTTACCTACATCGGAACGTCAAATTCTAACGGCGCTTCAAACGTAAATTCCATTAAGCAAAAATATTTTTTTAAATTCACTTTAAGCTCACCGCTTTTTAGGCTCTCCATAAATATTGCAAATAGAATTTTTACCGATAAAACCTATATAGAAGCGATAAAAGAAATTTTCAAATTTCATCAAGCGTCGCTATTTAAGGAGCTGGACTTTTCAAACATAAAAAATTCATACGAAGCGAAAGAATACATAGCGCAATATAACGAAAGCGATCTGGCGTTTATACAGAGAATTTGTTTCAATAACGGCATATATTTTTACGAAGACGATACTAAGATATATTTTTACGACGTATATGGTATCTCGGAAGCCCAAGCAAGCGATACGACGTCTAAAAATTCAGCATCGGCAAAAGAGATAAATTTTAATCCGAACATTAATAACGTATTAAATCAAGAGTGTATCAAATCCATAAATAAGATAGAAACGCTAAATACGAACAGCTTTTCGTATTCATTGCAAAATACAACTTACCCTACGTCTTTAAATTTTCTAAATTCAAAGCAAAATAACGATAAATCCAATAGCTACACGGCACATTTGCACTTAGGACAATACTCCTTTACCCAACAAGAATCTTTACGCATTCCGGCTGAATTAAGAAAGCTAAGATCAACGCTAAGCTTAGACACATATACGGCCGACTCAAACGTTTTTGGATTAAAACTAAACGAAAATATATCTATAAACGCCGATAGTTCGTCAATAAAATCCGACGATACGAAATTTGATTTTAAAATAATATCTATCGTTCAAACGTTTATAGACGAAACAAATTTAGAAAATAGACTTGATACGAACGACATAATACCGCTTAGCCAAAAAAACTTTTCCACTTCATATTCCAACGTATTAACCGTCTTACCCGCTTCCACATTATACGTGCCGAATTTCAGGCAAAAACCGACTCCGCCGGAGGCTACTTTCGGTGTAGTTATAGGCGACGGTAGCATAGACGACGCAAAAAATACTATCCATACCGACGAATACGGACGAGTAAAGGTAAGAATAAATGCTTTTGCATCCCAAGAATCCGTCGATAATACGCAAATTTCGGATGAAAACAATACCTCGGCGAATAGCTACTCTCACAGCGCGTATTTGAGAGTTATGATGCCTATAGCAAGCAACGGCTCCGGTTTTTTTGCCGTTCCTAGAATAGGCGACGAAGTCGTGGTATCGTTTTTGGAAAGCGATATAGATAAGCCTATAGTAAGCGCTAGTTTATATAACGCATACAATCCTCCTCTTTCGAATTTACCGAATAACTATCATCAAACTACACTTAGCTCAAAAACCGTCGGAACAGATGAAAACGGTAGAAACGAGATAACACTATCTAACATAAAAGACAAAGAGCAGATTTACCTAAAGGCCGAAAAAGATTATGACGAATTAGTGCAGCACAACTTTACGCAAACGATACAAAACGACAAATCCTCAAAAGTAGTCGGTACATATACCGAAAGAATCAAGCAAGCACACATACAAACCATTGATCTGGCAAAAAACGTAAACGTGGGAGCCGAATATCTAACGGTAGTCGGCTTGTCTAAAGATACTATGGTCGGGTTATCGCATACTTTAAACGTGGGTGCGAGCAATAAGCTAAGAGTAATCAAAGATCACAGCGAATATATAGGCGAAGACAAGACCGTAGAAATCAAAGGTAATTTAAACACTACAGTCTATAAAGATGAAAACCATACCGTAAAACAAAGCAAAAAAGACACGATAGAAGGTAGCTACGAGTTTAATTCGTCCAAGGGGATAAACTACTATAGCGAGGAGCATTTAACCTTTCAAGCGGATAATAACATAGACATTAAGTCTAAAAATAATATCAACATAGGCACTGACGCCCAGCATACCGAAACGGCCGAGTCGAAATTTTCCGAGATCAAATCCGATTATGAGATAAACGCCGGAAATCAAATAATCCATCAAGTAGGTAGCACTCAAATTTTAATAAACGGCAGTAGCATAATCATAAAAGCCGGAGGCGTAGAAACCGTCATAGATTCACGCGGCATCACGGTCAAAGGCGGCGAAGTAAAGGCTGAATAAAGATAAAAAATTACGCAAAGGAGCAAACGTGCTTTATAAAAACAAAATTTTAAATAAAGACGAGATTAAGCATAAGATTTGCAGCGATATAAAATTTCTCGCGTTATTTATAATCTTTGTGTTTTTTACAAACGCGCAAGCGCAAAGTATGCCTAGTTTTGATTGTGCAAAGGCTAAAATAAGAGTGGAAAAGGCTATATGCGGCAATGAAAATCTCGCAAAAATGGATAGCGATATGAAAAAAACCTTTGATATAATAATGGGCAAATACGATTTAGCTCATATGGAAAAAACGTCTCAAGAAGAGATAAAACCATATTTACGAATATTTAAAAATTCTCAAATAGACTGGATAAAAAACATAAGAAATCGATGCGAAGATAAAAATAATCAAGAAATTGTTCCTTGTCTAAGCGATGCCTACAATAGCAGGATACAAAGCTTTTTTGCAGGATACGACGCAAGCGAAGGAGTCATAATAAATCAACATACCGATTGTCCGGATCATGCGTATCAAGAGGATATTAACGGTATAGCTTTTGACGAGCCCAGCGTAGTGTTTGACGATATGCTACGTAAAAATAAGGCGTTTTATAGACATATCCGCTCAACTATGAGAGAAGATATATCGAATTTATACAAGGCGGGCGAATATAAAATTCTAGCTAAAACTCTTAGCGACTACAAAAGTCGTATCAAAGAGAGCGACTACGATTATATACGAAACGGCGAAGATACGCATTCATACACCTATAAAATCACCGTTCTCGACGCAACTTCAGACGAAGATTATGTGGCTTGCATAAATATACGCAAAACGAATTCGGATCCGGCGTTTGACGATGAACGGCAAAGTTCCGATTATCATCCTTATTGCATACTCATAAAAAAACCTGACTATGCAAAAGGTAGCGATAAATACGAAAATATAACCAAACTATACGAAGACATATCAAACGCGAATTTACCGAGGATAGACTATAAAAATAGCAACGCCTTATTCTCGTATAGTGCCGATACGGCTATATTTTTAGACGAAAATACATCTATGCAATACCACTCTTTTCCTTTTTCGGATAGAACGGCGGAACATATCGTGACGAAACGAGGAGGTCGTTACGTAACGTTTTTAGGCGTAAAAGATAAATTTTTTTATAAAATATACGCTTTGAGCAAACAAAAAAACAGAAAGCTTTTATGCAGAATTCCTATCAATATTCGATACGATCCGGAATATTTCAAGCAGTTTTCAAAGCTAAATCCGAACATACAAGATAAATTTGAAAGCTTTAGGCAAATATCGGATGAAATTTTATATAATTAAGAGATTATACAAAGGAATAATATGCCGCTAACGCCACACAAAATAGATAAAAAATCGTTCAAAGAAGAACTTTTTAATTTTATTCAAGATTTAAAAGGGTCAGAAAACAGTATATATTTAGATGGTAAAGCTCTGCCGACTATAGGTATAGGTTATTTATCGGACGGATGCGGCGATAGTTTCACGCGGCATCACGGTCAAAGGCGGCGAAGTAAAAGGCTGAATAACATGAAATTTTTCACACTATTTTTTATCTCTATGTTTTTTATAAACATGCAAGCACAAGAATTTGGTCCCGGTTTTGATTGCACCAAAGCAAAGACAAAAATGGAAAAAACCATATGCAATGATAAAAGCGGTAGCTTACAAATGTTAGATAAACAGTTGAGTAAAATTTATACTCAAACTATGAAAGAGTATAAACGATCAAATTTGCAAGACAAAGATATAAGGATTAACAGTCTGTTGCAGTCTCAAAGAAATTTTATAAAAGCGGCTCAAAAGATAGATGATTACTATAAATTAAAGGCTTTTTACGAACAAAGAAATGCTGAAATTTTAAAAATTTTTGACCAAATTTCAACACAATACGGCAACACTTGGAGTGGCAAATATGCCCTATCTAAGGGTCTATATAGCGGCTTATTTACGTTAGAAAATTGCGACGATAACGGTTGTGACGTCTCTTATGAGGCATATAACGACAACGCCTTAAATAGTTGCGAATTCGGTGATGAATGGAATTTTAAAATCAAAGATAAAAATACAGCAATATTGACAAACACGGATGAATATTTTAAGGACTGCCAAATACGAGTCGAGCTATTGCAAAACGGAATAATTTTTCATTATGAGAATTTTGCACAAAAGTGCTACGCCGCGTGCGGGCATAACGCATTAATGCAACCAAACGAAATTTACATAAAGGAATAATATGCTTTATGGAACCAAGGCTTTAAGCGAGGAAGAATACGAGGATGAGATTGCGGATTTATTGATTGCTTTTGAAAACTCTAATTATGATCCAAAAAAAGCTATACATATTGCCGGCAACGTAACTATAGGCTATGGTCTTGACTTAAAAACAGGACCAGATTCAAAAGATATTTTAGGCGAATACCTGCCAAGTGACGACAAAAAGCTTCAAATAGGCAAAGAGAAACTAACCTTTTATCAAATAATACAAAAATATAAAAATGGCGATACTAACTTTACGGAGCCTACTAATGTAAAAGAATATCTTCAAAATAGCGCTTTTAATTTTTCTCTTAATAAAGAAGAGGCGAAAGAGGTGTTAAAAAGGACGTTTAAATCATATAAAGACTATATTGGCAGTTACATCAACAAAAACAATTTACCGTCCAGCAAAGAAAAAGCATCGTTGGTATCGATGCACTATCATGGTAGATTTTTTGCGCAAAAAGAAAATCTAAGAAGCGCAATTATTGATAATTCAAGATTTTTGACTTGGTTTATAATAAGATATAAAACAAACCCGCGTTGCTTTACCGCATTTTTTGTCAGAGCTAGCGATGAGGCAGGTATTTATATGTCTTACTCAAAAGAAAATCAAGTGCGCTTAATCTTAGATATTTTCAGTTATCTTAATATCAAAAAAGAGAGTATAGAATTTAGAGATCATGAAATAAATACCCTTAGAAAAAAATCTAAGAAATTGACAAAAGAAGACACTATATATAATCTAATCTCGTGGTATGAAAATGAACTTAAATTTATAAAATATGAAGATAAAATATCTGCAACGAAGCTATTAAAAGACGCGCGCTTAAAATCGAAAATAACCAATGAAAACATAAAGCTTTTTAAAGAAATTTTTTCCGTGTTTTTAAATAAACTGCACGAATTGCTAAAAAGCCACACGTCCGGGACGTTTGACTTGAAAAATATTTATGTTATAAGCTTAAAAAGCGACGGAAGCCATAATGTATCCAGGATAAACAAGCTCTTAGCCGAAAGAGAAGAAAACGAGGAATTTAAGCCGCAGACAAAGACAAATATTTTGATAATTTATCCTTTTGCCTCACCTATTCCGGTTAAGATAACCCAGCCTAAAAATACTCACCTCACTATCGTTTTAGCAAACAATACGTCGCTTGATTGTTCCGAGCTTAATCCGGAGGAAAATAGCAATGACTGCGAGATTATATTGACCGACTATCAATACGCCAAAAAAGCCGTTAGCGATGAAAATATAAATTTTATAAACCCCTCCACTAAAGATATCGTAACTTTATATAAGCAAGAAAATAACGAATATGCTTCATCGGACAATAAATATACCTACAACGCGAGCAACATGGTAACTCTAAATTTCTTTGACGATATGAGTTTTAATCTTTTAAATTTCGCCAAAGAAAATAACTACAGCATAAGAAGCGATAAAGCGTCAAGTATGTTTGACATAAAGTTAAAACTGCTAGAAGGCTCAAACGACGTAGCGTCAACTATAAGCGAGGGGAATTTTAACCTCGTATTGCCCAATCTAATAATGACCGACGAATACGGCAATAGTTGCGAAGCAAGCAAATTGTATCTTCACAACACCGAAGATAAAAGGACATATAAATCCTTCTATCTAAGAAAAAACAGTGCCGAGGATGCTCAGTTTGACAATTCCTATACTGCAAAATTTAATATCAATCTAAATTTGGATCAAGATTCAAACGGATTTAAAAAATCAAGCAAATTTATAATATATTCGGCAGATTTAGCACAAAGATGCTCCACAAGCGTGATACACTCTATGCAAGATACCGCTACAATATCGGTAAATAAAAACGATAAGCAAACTAACATAAAAGAAGGAAGCGTAACGCTCGAAAATAAAGTATCCCTAGTAAATCCCCAAAATAACATAACCGAGATAATACTGCAAGGCAAAAATTTTACGCTCAAAGACGATATAAAATTAAAAGCCGTATATGCTCCAAATAAGGGCGATGATGGCTATAAAGAGGTAAATTGGGCTTATGCGGTCATAGATACGAACAAATACGCCGCTCATATAAAAAGCAACGGCCCGAAAGGAACGATTGGTTTAGATGATGAGAAATTCAAGGGCAAAGAGATAACGTTTAATCCGGATAAAGATATCAAAGATAAAAATATCTTAGAC
>JAJQAF010000201.1 GCA_021203945.1 Campylobacter sp. | reverse complement strand
ATAGAGAGCGAAAAAGCCGTCGCGCCCGCTGCGATATCCGCGCCGTTTTCGCCGTTGTCAGGCTTTTTTTCTTCTAGGCTTAAGTTGATTTCATAATCTATTTTTTGTTGCAATCTTAACCCCTGGCGCCAAAAAATCTATTTTGACTTGAGCAGTGAAGCGAACCGTTTTGACGCACGAAAACAAGCGAATTTACGCCGATGATTTGGCGATCGGGCAATGCTTTTTGCAACCTTTCAAGCACGATTTTATCGTTATTGTCATCGTATGTAGGCACGATAAGCGCGCCGTTTATAAAAATGAAATTTACATACGTGCAACCAAGCCGTTTGTCGCCGTAAAATTTCGCACTCGGAAGCGGAAGCGGTAAGAGCTTAAAGCCCGTATTTTCAAGCTCTTTACGCATTTTGCTTAGCTCGTTGTAGTGCTCGTCCGCTTCATCCTCGCAGCTTGCGTAAGCAATCGTATCGGGCGAAATAAATCTCGCCAACGTATCTACGTGGCTATCGGTATCGTCGCCCTTGATAAAGCCGTGCTTTAGCCATATCACGCGATCTAGCCCGAAAAGCTCTTTCAGCTTTTTTTCAATTTGCGGCTTATTAAATTTTGCGTTGCGATTATCGTTTAGCAAGCATTCTTGCGTCGTTAGAAGCGCGCCTTGAGCGTTAAAATCTATACTTCCGCCCTCCAAGATAAAATCAACCTCTTTTAAATTCGTCTTAAATCGCTTGACAAGCTCGCCATTTACGGCATTATCCTTGAAACTTTCAAATTTTCCGCCCCAAGCGTTAAATTTAAAATCATAGCTTAAAATTTTCTCGCCGTCTTTTACGTCTATCATTCCGTAATCGCGTATCCACGTATCGTTCGTATCAATTTTGACGAAATCCACGTTATTAAATTTAGCAAAACGCTCGTTAAAAATTCTCTCCTCAGGACAGATCAAAACGACTTTTTGAAATTTACAAACGGCTTTCACAAGCTCTTCGTAAGCGGCTAAAATTTCGTCCAAATACGGCTTCCAGTCGGTATTTTCGTGTGGAAGCGATAAAAATAAAAGCTCTTGTTTTTCCCATTCCGCGTAAGCTTTCAAATTGCACTCCTATTGATTTTTTAGAATTGATTTTATCACATTTACATATAATTTACGTCGTAAAAATACAATTCAAGATCAAATTTATTTTAAGGAGAACGTATGAAAAAATCCGTTTTACTCATGAGTGCGGCACTCGTTTGCACCTGTGCGTTTGCTTTTGACGCCGCAAAAAACAAGGCTAAAGGCGCACTTCCTTTTGAGGTTAAGACGCAAGAGTTTAAGCTTCCTGTCGGAATTGATGAAAACGGCGTCATAGATGAAAGCAAGCTTGGCGATTCACCGTATGCAAAGACCGTAATCTACGGCGCAAAGCTAATAAATGAGACCGCTAGATACCTAGGACAGGGCGCAAAGGACGAGAAAAAGCGCTTTACGGGAAATAATCTATCCTGTTCCAGCTGCCACGCAAACGGCGGCGTAGTACCGAATCAAAGCCCTTTTGTTGGAATTTACGCCAGATTTCCGCAGTATAACTCCAGAGCCGATCAGGTAGTAACCTTGCAAGACCGCATAAACGGCTGTTTTCAGCGCTCGATGGCGGGCAAACCTATCCCTACGAATTCCAAAGAGATGAGAGCTATGATAACTTATATGCAGTGGCTTTCTACGGGATATGAAACGGGTGCAAAGGTGAAAGGGCAAGGACTTCCTAAAATTGAGTTTTTATCTCGTGCGGCAGACCCTAAAAAAGGTGCGAAAATTTACGCCGAAAAATGTGCCTCCTGCCACGGTGAAAACGGCGAAGGTATCGTAAATGCGGACTTTGCTAACGGCGGCGATTATTATCTTTATCCCGCGCTTTGGGGCAAAGATAGCTACAACACGGGCGCGGGAATGTATCGCCTTATAAAAGCCGCGCAATACATAAAATCAAGTATGCCTAAAGGCGATGCGACGCTAAGTACGGAAGAGGCTTACGACGTAGCGGCGTTTATGAACTCGCACGAACGTCCTGTTAAGCCGAATCGCGATAAAGATTTCCCCGATCTTGACGTAAAACCTATGGATATGGACGTAGGACCTTATAACGACGGATTTGATGAAAACGCCCATAGATTTGGCCCGTATAAGCAGATGATGAAGAGATAAATTTCTTAAATCAAACAAGTAATACTAAATTTGTCTTTAAATTTAGTATTACTTAGATAAAATCCGCTTAAAATTTAACAAAACAGGCTAAAGAATTTATGGATTTTGAGTTTATAAACGAATTTTATCCGATGTATGTAAAGGCGGGGATTTTAACGCTTGAGCTTGCCTTTTACGGGATTTTACTTTCGCTTATTATAGGAATTTTATGCATGGCGGCTAAATTTTATAAGATTAAATTTATAATCCCGCTCATAAACGGCTATATAGAGCTTAGTCGCAATACTCCGCTACTTATTCAGCTGTTTTTCTTGTATTACGGTTTGCCTAAGCTCGGAATTTCTTTAAGCAGCTTTTCATGCGCTGTCATCGGGCTTGCGTTTTTGGGCGGAAGCTATATGGCGGAGAGTTTCAGACTTGGTTTTGAAGCGGTCAAACGCTCGCAACTGGAAGCCGGACTTAGCATAGCTCTCACGCAAAACCAACTCTTGCGCTACGTTATCTTGCCTCAAGCTTTCGGCACGGCGCTACCGAGTATCAGCGCAAATATTATATTTTTACTAAAAGAAACATCTATCGTCAGTATAGTGGCGCTTGCCGATCTCGTCTATGTCGCAAAGGATATTATCGGGATTTATTATATGACGGACGAAGCGCTTTTTATGCTTGTCGTAAGCTATCTTGCTATCATTTTGCCTATTTCGCTGGCTCTTACATGGCTGGAGCAAAGGATACGACGTGCAAGGAGTTAGCATAATATTTGACGCGCAAAATTTAATACGTCTGGGCGGAGGGCTTTTAGTAAGTCTTGAGATCGCGCTGATTTCCATAATCGTTTCAATCGTCGGCGGGCTATTTATGGGTGTTTTAATGAGTTCAAAAAATAAATTTATCTACGCCATATGCAAAATTTGCCTTGAAATAGTGCGGATAATGCCGACTATCGTTTGGTTGTTTATATTTTATTTCGGACTTTCGCGTATGCTGGGAGTGCATATCAGCGCATTTACGGCGTCGCTTTTGGTATTTAGCGTTTGGGGCGTATTTGAGATGATGGACATAGTGCGAGGAGCTATCACTTCTATACCCGCTCATCAGTTTGAAAGCGCGGCTTCGCTTGGATTAAACAAAACCCAAATATATATCTACGTCATAATCCCGCTTGCCATGAGACGGTTGGTGCCGGGCGCGGTAAATTTATTAAGCCGTATGATAAAAACGACTTCCATAGTCGTGCTGATCGGAGTGGTTGAAGTAGTCAAGGTCGGTCAGCAAATCATAGAAAATCACGTGTTTAACAACAATATGGCGCCGTTTTGGATATACGGCTTCATTTTTATTTTGTATTTCATCATCTGCTATCCTATCTCAAAGCTATCAAAAAAGCTTGAAGATAGATGGAATTAAAGGCTACAAATGGATCAATTCATACTGCAACTTAAAAATTTAGATAAATTTTACGGCGATACGCAGGCTCTTAAAAATATAAATTTAAACGTTAAAATCGGCGAAGTGCTAGTGCTTTTAGGACCTTCTGGTTGTGGCAAAAGCACGACTTTGCGCTGCATAAACGGCTTGGAGCAAATCGCAAACGGAGAGATAATCATACACGGCGAGACGATTACAAGGGAGTTTAAGGATTGGACGCGCATTCGTCAATACGTAGGAATGGTATTTCAAAGCTATGAGCTGTTTGACCATATGAATGTGATGGACAACATCCTGCTAGGTCCCGTAAAAGCCTTAAAACGCGATAAAAAAGAGGTTGAAAAGGAAGCTGATGCATGGCTTGAAAAAGTGGGTTTGAGCCAAAAGAAATTTGCATACCCAAAGGAGCTTAGCGGCGGACAAAAGCAGCGTATCGCTATCGTGCGTGCGCTTTGCATGAACCCCGATTTGATGCTATTTGACGAGGTTACCGCAGCACTTGATCCCGAGATCGTGCGCGAGGTTTTGGATGTCATCATAAATTTAGCCAAAGAGGGAATGACGATGCTAATCGTAACGCACGAAATGGAATTAGCGCGTGCCGTAGCGGATAGAATTATCTTTATGGACGAACGCGAGATTATTGAGCAAGGCACACCCGAAGAGTTTTTTACAAACCCCACAACGCAACGTGCGAAGAAATTTTTAAATTTATTTTCGTTTTGAGTTCATTTGAAATTTTAACCATATTTTTGCTTAGTCTTAAATGTTTAAAGCGGCTTTAGCATTATTTTGCAATCAATCTTTATTAATTTCTTGTTTCAAAATTAATAATTAAAAAAGCCGCAAATATATTAAAACTTGCGAAATTTTACTTAAAATGCAAACCGACAACGCAGACAATACGATATTTTATTACAAAGTTTCATACTACAATCAAAACAAAATTTATTAGATTTAAATAACCGTAGTAACTCGTAAAAATCGGCTTAAATAGCGGCTTAGATATTTAAAAATTGGCTCTGTTAAAATACCTGATTGCTAACTCATAAAAATAAAAGAACCTATTTTTTGTTCTCTATGCTATCTATCGTTTAAATTTCCTTTCTTGTCTATTGTTCTTGCAACTAAGATCGTTGCCAAATTTTACCCTATTTGCTGTTTGTCAATTTGAATACATTTAGAGAGAGCCTTTGCGAAAGAGCCTTGATAGAATATAAAGTCATTGTTTAGCTTAGTGAGTGCCTTTAATCTTTCGTTTTCGTCATCGTATGGTGTGGTCTTTATTGCTCCAATTTGTTCTCTATAATTTCTTATTTCATCATCTATCACATCAGCCTTTTCTTGCCGACCCTTTTAAAAAATCTAGGGTTGCTTGAATGTTTTTCTCTGACATAGCCTGAACATCAGCAAAATCAACGGTTGGTATAAGTTTCCTTTTTATGCTTGTTTTTTTGATAAGTTGTTTGTGTAAAAAGTGCCGTAAGTGGCACTTTAAATTAAGTTATCAAATTGAGTTTTTATTTTCTCATTTAATTCGTCTATCTCTTGCTGTTTTTTTAATATAGCTTTTTGGTTTTTGTCTATTTCTTTCATTATTTCCTTTTGCTTTTCTATTGAGATTGACTTTATTTTGTATCTTTTTAATGCCTCTATGTCTATTGTAAGTTTGGAAGTTCCGTCAGCAAGCTCATCAACTATTTGTTCTCTTAGACTATTTAAATACTTTGCATAAAATTTCATTTCAACTTCTACATTTTCTTTTGGTGTAAGAATTACACATAGATTTGAAGCTATAAATTCGCCATTAAAATAATGACACCTACCTAAACTTCCACTTGCAGAAACTGCATATATTAAAGCTTCACAATTATGCGTTGAAACATTATGTGTTTTATATTCTTCGCTTGCTGTAATAAAAGTGTATTTACCCTTTGTGTTATTTTCGCTCGCTAATGAGCCTTTTTTAAAGTCAAATATATCGCCTAACATTATTGTTTTGTCCTTACTCTCTTTAAAACCAACCAAGTCAATATTTCTATCATCGTCTAAAATTCTCTTTTGATATTTTTTTGGCATAGACAATATGACATTTAATATATCGTTTTTAATACCACTCCATTTATTAAATTTATCAACTCTGCCTTTGTGCTGTATACTTACTAAGCCATCATCTTTTAGTGTATAAAAAATAGTTTTGTCATTGTTTTGGTGTCTAGTTTTGGTAAAGCCAAAAATTGCTGTGTTTACTGTTCTGCTTTGTTCCCTAAAAAGGTTTTCAGGCATTTTTATAATAAAATCAAGCTTGGCATTTTCTAATATTTCTTGCGTTGCTTGTATGTTATTTTGCAGTGTAGTTCTTGGCATAATGATTATTAGTTTGCCATTTGG
Source organism: Campylobacter sp. (assembly GCA_021203945.1). Classification (GTDB taxonomy): domain Bacteria; phylum Campylobacterota; class Campylobacteria; order Campylobacterales; family Campylobacteraceae; genus Campylobacter_A. The sequence continues at coordinate 2,516 of JAJQAF010000201.1, read as the reverse complement.
TTCCAAATACTCTAATGCTTGTTTTGTAAATTTGATAGGATTATTGTTTTCATAGGGCGGATTTATAATGCACTTTGTAGGCTTTAATGACCTAATTTTTCTTAGTAACTGATTATCTCTTACTTGGACTAAATGCTGATTACTGTCATCTATTAATGAGCTTCTAAAAAATAGGTTACTTTTACCATCTCCGTGTAAAAACATATTTGAGCAAGCAAGAGCAAATAAAACTCTATCTACTTCAAAGCCTATTAGCTGTTTTTCTTTTATCTGCTTGATTTTCTTGGTGTCATTTTTTACCAAATCAACTAAAATTTCCATAGCTTCCATTAGAAAACCACCTGTTCCGGTGCAAGTATCTATAACGACATCATCAATACTAAGCCTTGCTAGTTCTATCATAAAGCTTTTTATGTGGTCTGGTGTAAGGATTATGTTTTTGTTATCTATTTTGCCTGACCTATGTAAAAATATTTTGTATGCCTTACCAAGTATATCTTGTTTTTCGTCATTTTTGAATGGGATAAATATTTCGTTTTCTATAAGTAATATTAGTTCTTTGTATTCATCTAAGCTAAAATCTATGGTTTTTATAAACGAGAAGCTATCTTTCCATTCTATTTCTTTTGATAGATTATTATTGATTTTGTTTTTTAGCTGCATTTCAATGCTAGATAAAATAGCTTCGTTTAAATAGTGTGATTGAGTTCTTGGCGTCCTGCCTTTTGTGGGTGCTTGAATGTCTTTATAAGTTTTTCTGAAATTTGTGTTTGTAAGAGCTATCATAATACCACTAAAAAACAAGCTTCTATCGGTATCTCTTACCTTGTTTCCATTATGCAATTTTTTATTAATTTTTAGTAAGTATGTCGTGCAAATCGCTATCTGTAACACTATCGCCAAATTTCTCTTTCTTAAACATTTTTACTATTTCTGCCATAGGTAACAGAGTTTTTGGAGTTAATGTTGCTATTACAGTGGGCTCATCTGCATTTCTAAAATAATATGTAACTTTTAATTTTGCCGATGTCTGTCCTGAAATAGCTATACCTATTATATCTCCGCTTATTTTGTTATTTTGCATATAAAATATAGTTTCATCGCAGGCTTGTTTATGATTAGTTGCTTTTGCTTCTGTAACGATATAAAAGTCAAATCCCTTTGCTTTTTTATGCTTGAAAAAATCAGGATAACCTACTAATTTTGTTTTTTCTTTGACATAAAACCATATTTCTTTGGAATAGCTGATTTTTCTATAAACTCATTAGCTCCATAAAAATCTCTAAAAAGATTTTCGGTTATTGTCTCGCTGTTACTTTTTTCAGACATTTTACTTTCCTTTTCTATTTTCTACGCAACCAACAACGGCACAGCAGGTCTATTAGCTACGCTTATGTTTCGGCTTACGCAGTTAGTGTTTAGTATATGATTAAAAAGCATCTGTTCTTTATCTTTTCTACTCTCTTTTGCAAAATTTACAAAATTGTGATAGACAAGATAGTTGTTAAGATATTTTGTAGATACACCTTTAAAATTATACACTAGCATTGATTTTAATCTGCTATGGTAGTTATTGACTACTTGTATATTAAAGCTTCCGTTAGAGTATTTATTGCGTGGTATTCTTATGTGATTAAGGCTCATTTCGTTTGACAGTTTTAGATATGAGCGTAGGCTATCGGTCACAAATATGCTTTCACGCTCTACTTTGCCGTTTATAACGCTATTTAGAGCCTTTACATTTGGTTTGCCAAGATTTGCTATCTTAGCCACTGATTTGCCATTTAAATTTACAATACAAGGTATGCAAACAAGTTCCTTAGATAATCCACGCTTAGTGTTTGCAGTGCTACGATGTTTTGCCAAGCGTGGAAAATTAAAATCCTTGTGATGACCTTTGTATGAGATAGGCATAAATGTTTCATCGGCTTCAACTATGCCGTCAAGTTTTACACTCTCTTGCATTTCTTGAAGTGCATCTAGGATTTTATGTCGCCAAGTAAAAGCGGTAGGCAGTGAGATACCGCAGATTTCAGCGGTTTTTCTAAGCGAATATTTTTCTATTATACAGTGGATATATTTTTTCCATACAGATATGTCTTTTTTGACACCGTATAAGATAGTGTTGCTTGAAGTTACAAAAGATTTATTGCAATCAAGGCAGAGAAAACTTTGTTTTCCGTTATTTCTTGTCCCATTCTTTTTAAAATGAGTTGATTTGCAATAAGGACACTCTTTTATCTCTTTGGTAAATGTAAAATTTTGTTCTTGTTTTTCTTTTGATTTAAGAGATTTTAAAAATGATTTTTTATCATCATTGCTGAGTGTGCTAAAAAGCTGTTTTACTATTTCAAGCTCTGCGTTTGAAGTTGCCATTTTACTGCCTTTGTTGCTATTTTTTAATGTAGATATTTTAGCAAAATAAAGCTTAAAAAGCAATCTTATATTTTAACAGAGCGTAAAAATTTTAAGATAGCAATTAGCCCGAATTCACTTCGGGCTTTATAAATTTATTC
>JAJQAF010000190.1 GCA_021203945.1 Campylobacter sp. | reverse complement strand
GCCTAAAACTTATATTTGCGAAATAAATTTTGAGGCGCTAAAATTTAGCGATACTCAGGCAAAAGCATATTCAAAATTTCCGAGCATTAGACGCGATTTGAGTCTTGTTGTTCCCGACGGATTTGAATTCGGTAAAATTTACGAATGCATAAAATCTCTAAATTTAAAAGAACTTAAAGAATTTTTACCCGTTGATATTTATCGTGGAGCGGGACTTGAAAATGCCGCAAGCGTGAGTTTGAAATTTACGTTTCAAGATATGGATAAAACGCTTGAAGACGATGAGATTAGCGTATTGATGGATAAAATTTTAAATGAGCTTAAGCAAAAGCTAAATATCGGCATTAGATGAAAATTCGCATATTAAAAGAGCCGATAAAAATAACCTTGGATCGTATCGCTTCGGATAAATCCATATCGCATAGATGCGCCATATTTTCGTTGCTTAGCGATAAGCCGTCGCATATTAAAAATTATCTAAAAGCCGAAGATACTTTAAATACGCTTGAAATAGTAAAAGCTTTGGGGGCAAAGGTTGAAGAGCGCGAAAATGAGCTTGTCATAACGCCGCCTGAAAAAATTTTAGAGCCTCACAATGTGCTTGAATGTGGAAATTCAGGAACGGCAATGCGCCTTTTTATGGGGCTTTTGGCGGCTCAGAACGGTTTTTTCGTTTTAAGCGGAGACGAATATTTAAATCGTCGTCCTATGGCTCGCGTCGGTAAGCCTCTTGCGGCGGTCGGCGCTAGAATAGACGGAACGAAAAATGGCGATACCGCTCCGATTTGCATACGTGGGAAAAAGCTTGATTATTTTAAATTTAATAGCTCTATCTCTTCGGCGCAAGTTAAAAGCGCGCTTCTGCTAGCCGCTCTTTATTCAAACGGTTGTCAATTTAGCGAAAGCGAGCTAAGTCGCGATCATACGGAGCGCATACTTTTTGGAATGGGAGCGGATATAAGCACGCATAAAACGACCGTTACGCTAAAGCCTATGCACACGCCTTTAAAGCCGCTTAACATTGATATACCAAACGATCCGAGCTCTGCGTTTTTCTTTGCCGTGGCGGCTTGTATAATTCCCGGCTCTCATATAATTTTAAAAAATATGTTGCTCAATAAAACTCGTATCGAAGCCTATAAAATTTTACAAAAAATGGGTGCGGATATAAAATTTAAAGAAATTTCAAATCAATACGAAAATATAGGTGAAATCGAGATAAAATACGCTCCGTTAAACGCAGTGGAAGTAAGCGAAAATATATCTTGGCTCATTGACGAAGTACCGGCGCTTGCCGTCGCATTTACAAACGCTAAAGGCATAAGCCGTATAAGAAATGCCAAAGAACTTCGCGTAAAAGAGTGCGACCGTATAGCCGTAACCGTGGCCGGTCTCAGAAAATGCGGCATAGAAGCGGAAGAATTTGATGACGGTTTTGATATCCGCGGCGGTGAAGCCGGTAGTGCCATAATTGATAGCCACGGTGACCATCGTATCGCTATGAGCTTTGCCGTGCTCGGTTTAAAGTGTGGAATGGTGATAGAAAAGAGTGAATTTATCGCTACTTCATTTCCAAATTTTGTATCAATATTAAGAAAAATAGGCGTAAGCGTTGAAGATTGAACTCGCAAGTAGCTACGGTTTTTGTTTTGGAGTAAAGCGAGCTATAAAAATAGCCGAAAACGCCGGAGATGCCGCAACGATCGGACCGCTTATACATAATAACGAAGAGATAAATCGCCTGGCTAAAAATTTTAATGTAAAAACGCTTGAAGGTATAAATGAACTAAGTGACGAGAAAAAAGCCATAATAAGAACTCACGGCATTACCAAAAACGATCTTGCCGAACTTAAAAAATCCGATATAAAGGTAATTGACGCGACTTGCCCCTTTGTTACGAAACCGCAGCAAATTTGCGAGGATATGAGTAATGCCGGCTACGATGTGGTTATATTTGGCGACGAAAACCATCCCGAAGTTAAAGGCGTTAAATCTTACGCCGACGGCAATGTCTATGTCGTGCTTGAGGAAAGCGAACTTGAGGGAATAAAATTTAAGCAAAAAGTAGCACTCGTCAGCCAAACTACGCGCAAAGTAGAAAAATTTATTCAAATAGCAAACTACCTGATGCTCCGCGTCAAAGAAGTGCGAGTGTTTAATACTATATGTAACGCTACTTTTGAAAATCAAGAAGCGGTAAAAAATTTAGCCAAGAGAGCCGACGTTATGGTGATTATAGGTGGGAAAAATAGCTCCAATACTAAGCAGTTATACTTAATATCTAAAAATTTTTGCGAAGATAGCTACTTAATAGAAAGTGAAAACGAGATAGAAAAAATTTGGTTTGACGGCAAAAATCTTTGCGGCATAAGCGCCGGTGCCAGTACTCCCGATTGGATAATACAAAAAGTAGTTGATCGGATAGAGAAATTTTAAAATTAAACCTTAAATAAGCGAGTTTTAACTATAATAAAATACTTTGCCCCAATAAGGCGGAAAAAAACACAAAAGGATCAAGATGGCTGTGAACAAAAGCGTTCAACTAAGCAAAGCGAAGGATGAAGATATCGAAGATATGGACTTTGCTGCAATGTTAGAGGAGTCTTTTAAAAAGACTGAAGAAGATAGCGACGGTGTTATCGTCGATATTAAAGGTGACGAAGTTTTAGTAAATGTCGGTAAAAAGTCGGAGGGAATTTTAAACGTTTCCGAAATTACCGATGCGGACGGCAATCTAATATATAAGGTCGGAGACACTATCAAAGTGGCGATAACCGGCTCGCGAGGCGGAAGACCTATAGTTTCACATAAAAAAGCGCTTAAAAAAGAGAAAGTCAAAGCTTTTATAGAGGCTTATGATCCTGAAAATTTCGGCGAGATAGACGTTAAAATAGTTAATAAAAATAAGGGTGGCTTTGTCGTCCAAGACGCAAACGGAGTAGAATTTTTCTTACCTAAAACTCAAAGCGGATTTAAAAATGCAAACGACGTAGTGGGTAAAACTTATAAAGTAAGAGTAATCAAAGTCGATAAAGACGAAAATAGTATCGTCGTTTCACGTAAAAAGATTTTGGACGATGATCGTAAAAAACGCAAAGAAGCTCTTACGAGTATAGTGGATAGCGCCGATGTTATCGAAGGAACTATCAAAAAAATAACCACTTACGGTATGTTTGTCGATGTCGGCGGAGTAGACGGTTTGGTTCATTACAGTGAAATAAGCTATAAAGGACCGGTAAATCCAAGCTCTCTTTACAATGAAGGCGATAAAGTTTTAGTAAAAGTCATTAGCTACGATAATGAAAAACGCCACTTATCCTTGTCTATTAAAGCCGCTATGCCGGATCCTTGGGAAGAGATAGTAACAGACGGGCTTGAAGTGGGCGATACTATAAAAGTAGTGGTAAGCAATATTGAACCTTACGGAGCTTTTGTCGATTTGGGCAATGATATAGAGGGATTTTTGCATATATCTGAAATTTCATGGGATAAAAATATTAAAAATCCAAAAGATCACATCAGTGAAGGCGAAGAGATTGACGTTGAGGTTATCGAGATTGACGCTAAAGGTCATCGCTTAAGGGTAAGCCTTAAAAATTTATTACCAAAGCCGTTTGATGAGTTTAAGTCCAAATTTAAAGAAGGCGACGTAGTAAAAGGTATAGTGACGACCGTTACGAATTTCGGTGCGTTTATTCGTATTGATTGCGTTGAAGGATTATTGCATAATGAAGACGCTTCATGGGACAGAAACGATAAATGTAAAGATATGTTTAAACCGGGCGATGAGATTGAAGTAAAAATTATTAAAATAGATAATGCGGAGCAAAAAATTTCGCTTAGTCTTAAAGATTTAAAACAAAGTCCCGTTCAGAAATTTGCGGATAAATTTAGCGTCGGAGACATCGTAAAAGGAGTAATTCGAGATATCAAAGAATTCGGTGTGTTCGTTGAGCTTGAAAATAACGTAGATGCCCTTATTCGCAAAGAAGATCTTGGTAACGTTGATGTTGAAAGTCTGAAAATAGGCGACGAAATAGAGTCCGCGATAGCGTTTATAGATGAAAAGAAAAATAGAATTCGCTTAAGCATTCGCCGTCTTGCCAAACAAAAAGAACGTGAAGTCTTAAATGAAATAAACGATAACGACAAGGTAACTCTTGGCGATATTATCAAGGAACAATTACAATAATAAATGGGTAGGCATGCTCTTTTAGCCGTTGTTATCCTTTTGCTTATTATGCTCGGGGTTGTAGGAGTTTTTCTATTTAGATATGCGAATTTAAATTCCGAGCCGATTTTCCAAGCTAGTATTGAAAGCGAGCAAAATTTTACCGATAATAAAAAAGAAAAAAGCGGCTGGATGAGCGAGCTGGCCGCCATCGGTAAGAGAGATTATATTTTACCGGTTAATGAAATTTTTATCGAATATAATCAACCTAAACCGGAAAAACCAAAGATAACGGCGTATGAGCTTTTGATTGATAAAAACGATATTTATTCGATGTTTTGTCTTATGCAAACCCTAAAGAGCGTTGAAGTTGATTTTACCGTTATTAAAGACGGCACAAAGAGTCAAATTTTTCTAAATACTCAAGATTCAAAGTTGCTTCAAAATATTATTTTGCAACTTAGAGTCTATGATATCCACTCAAGCGTAAGAGAGGTAAAATTATGAAGACCATTATTGTCTGCGACGCTATACATCCCGTCGGTTTCGAGCTACTTAAAAAAGAGGAAAACCTTAATGTTATAGATGCCGTAAACGTCCCAAAAGACGAGCTTTTGCAAATTTTAAGCGAAGCCGACGTAGCTATCACCAGAAGCTCAACCGAGATAAACGAAGCATTTTTAAACGCAGGTAAAAGGTTAAAGGCTATAGTTCGTGCCGGCGTCGGAGTGGATAACGTTGATATAGACGGCTGTTCAAGACGCGGTATAATTGTTATGAACGTGCCTACGGCAAATACGATCGCCGCCGTTGAATTAACGATGGCTCATATGCTGGCTTCGGCTCGTTCGCTTGAATACGCGCACGACGATCTAAAATCAAATAGAGTTTGGAAACGTGAAAAATGGTATGGTGTTGAGCTTTTTAATAAGACTTTGGGGGTTATCGGCTTTGGCAATATAGGTTCTCGAGTCGCCGTTCGAGCTAAAGCTTTCGGAATGAATATTATCGCTTACGACCCGTATATAGATCCCGCAAAGGTTATTGATATGGGGGGAATATATACTAAAAATTTCGACGATATTTTAACAAAGTGCGATTTTATCACTATCCATACGCCGAAAACCAAAGAAACTACAAATATAATAGGCAGTGAAGAGATAGCCAAGATGAAAGACGGCGTAAGGCTTATAAACTGTGCTCGCGGCGGTCTTTATAATGAAAAAGCGCTTGAAGACGGACTAAAAAGCGGCAAGATAGCATTTGCCGGTATTGATGTTTTTACGAAAGAGCCGGCTACCGATCATCCGTTGTTAGACTTAGATAACGTCAGCGTTACACCACACCTTGGAGCAAACACTCTTGAATCGCAGCGAAATATAGCGGTTGAAGCCGTTGAGCAAGCCATTAGTGCGGCTCGCGGCATAAGTTATCCGAATGCTCTAAATTTACCGATTAAAACGGAAGACTTACCGCCTTTTGTCGAGCCTTATATAGAGCTTATGAGTAAAATGGCGTTTTTGGGCGCTCAAATAAATAAAAAAGCCATAAAGGCTATACGCGTAGAAGCCGAAGGTCCGATAGGCGAATATGTAAAATCAATACTAACATTTGCGCTTGTGGGTGTGCTTAAAGAGAGTTTAGGCGATGCTATAAATTACGTAAATGCTAAATTTATATGCGATGAAAAAGGCATAACAAACGAAGCTATAGTCGTGCCTCAAAGCGGCTATAACAATAAAATTTCGGTCAAGATTACTACGCAAAGTGATGTCACTACGATAAGCGGTGCCGTATTCGGCGATACTGAGCAACGTATAGTCGGTATAAACGGCTTTAAGACCGACTTTAAGCCAAAAGGCAAGATGATAATCTTTAAAAATAACGATGTGCCGGGCGTTATCGCACAGATTAGTAAAATTTTGGCTGATGAAAAGATAAATATCGCCGACTTCCGTCTCGGTAGGGACGATCACGGAATGGCGCTTGCCGTCATTTTGGTCGATGAAAATATAACCAAAGAGACGCTTGCAAAACTAAATGCGCTTAATACTTGCGTTTGGGCGCAATACGCGGTTATTTAAAAATTTAAATTTCGAAAGGAAAAATATGGCTTCATATTCAATGGGCGATTTAAAAAAGGGATTAAAGATAGAAATAGACGGCGTTCCTTATAAGATCGTCGAGTATCAACACGTAAAACCGGGCAAGGGTGCGGCGTTTGTCCGCGCCAAGATCAAGTCTTTCGTAGACGGAAAAGTTCTCGAAAAAACATTTCATGCGGGTGATAAATGCGAACAGCCGCATCTTGAAGAAAAACAAATGCAGTATCTTTATGACGACGGCGAATTTTGTCAGTTTATGGATACGACCACTTACGAGCAAGTCGCAATATCGGACGAGGACGTAGGCGAAGCTAAAAAATGGATGATAGACGGTATGATGGTCGAAATTTTGTTTCATAACGGAAACGCTATCGGCGTGGAAGTTCCGCAAGTCGTAGAGCTAAAGATCGTTGAAACTCCGCCGAATTTTAAAGGCGACACTCAAGGCGGAAAGAAACCTGCTACGCTTGAAAGCGGTGCCGTAGTACAAATACCGTTTCACGTATTGGAAGGCGAGGTTATCCGAGTCGATACCGTTCGCGGCGAATACATTGAACGCGCAAATAAATAAAATAAATTTGACGGTCTTTTGATCGTCAAATTTTAAAATCCTTGGCTTTTTAAGAAGTTTTGATATAAAAGCGGTAAAGATAAGTAAAATTTAGCATAAATCCATGCTTTAAATTTTAGTATTATGCCTAAGCTCGCTTTTTTAAAATAAAGACGGAAATTTTCTTTTTAATGCCTCTAATTTAGCACGTTAATAGATTCATTCTTGCGGTGCTTAACCGTATAATGCTTCTTATACTAAACACCGGCGTATCGCCACGCATCCTGTTTGCTCCAAAATAGCTCTCGTCTATCTGAAATTTGAAAATATTTTCACACTTTTTGGCTATTAGAATTCTTGTTTGCTTAAAATTTTAGATAGGTGCTCTGAAATTTTATGAAATTTATTTTCATACTTAAAAATCCCCTTAAAAAATTTTAACTTATTTTGAGTCAAATATCGCCGCAATTTTTTAGTTTGGAAAGCTTATAACGGCTTGGCGGATTATGAAAGAAAAGAGCATTACAAAGTAAAAATCAAGAAATCGCATAAACGGTATGGAAAATTATGTCAAGCCGAAACTATTTAAATTTAAAAGGCATAAACAAATAAATTTTGCTTTCATATTTATAATACGATATTTTTACGCTTACGCTCTGTTTGAGAAAAAAGAGAAATGCTGTTGAAATTTATGAGAAGATGTTTAAAAATAATAAAATTAGATAGAAAATTTTTAAATAAGATCGGACAAAGCCGATCTTAATATTAAGCTATTTTTCGCTCAAGATGCTTATTGATAAGCCTTGTGACCTCTTCACCATGAGGAAATCTCGCCTCATCGTTTCCGATACGATCTTTTTTTGAAAATATTACGTCTCCATCAACTTCGACGATAAAATTTCCACCGTCTCCTACGACTAAATCAACTCTTGCACCGTCAAAATTCTTTTTTATCTCATCTTCTACACGAGAAGCTACAGGACGATAGTTTCAAGAGTTGCAGTATGTGATTTTTACTTGCATCGCTCTTTCCTTTCTTTTAAAATGCGGGTTATATTAGCATAAATTTCCTAATAGATTGTATAATGTCATAATAAAACCACAAGGAGTAAAACATGAAAAAAGTAGCTGTAATTTTAGCAAACGGCTTTGAAGAGATTGAGGCTTTAAGTGTCGTAGATGTTTTAAGACGCGCCCAAATCGATACTTTGTGCGTAGGGCTTGATAGGACTTTAGTAGTCGGTGCTCACGGTGTTAGCGTAGAGTCCGATATATTGTTAGACGAATTAAAAGAGTATGAATTTGATGCGATAGTACTTCCGGGAGGGCTTCCTGGAGCACAAAATTTAGCCGATAGCAAGGAGCTTGGTAAAATTTTGAGACTATTTGATGATAACGATAAATTAATATGCGCGATTTGCGCCGCTCCCATGGCTCTTGCAAGTGCGGGAGTGTTAAAAGACTTTTTTACTTGTTATCCCGGCTTTGAAACAAACGTTAGGAAAGATAAAAGCGGCTATATCGGGGATAAAAACGTCATATGCGATCATAATATTATGACTTCTAAGGGACCTGCAACGGCTATGGAATTTGCTCTTGAAATAGTCAAAGAGCTAAACGGGTCAAGCTCTTATGAAAGCGTAAAGAACGAATTGCTTTATAATTGTTTATAAAAAATATGTTATTATATATTTTAAAAATT
>JAJQAF010000087.1 GCA_021203945.1 Campylobacter sp. | reverse complement strand
ATCTTAGGCAGATTAAACCGCAATTACAAGCAGACGGCATTACAAAACTCGGTCTGTTTGGCAGCTACGCCAAAGATAATGCCGATATGTTTTCGGATATTGATATAGTAGTGGAAAGTAATGCCGAAAAGATGGTTGAAAAACTAGGCAATCCATTTTTGGCGATATGCTACTTTGACGATATAAAAAAGAAAATATCAAAAAAATTTCATCTGAGCGTTGATCTGTGCGATACGACATCAATGCCTACAGATAAAAAAAACGAACTTACTCAAGGGGCGATTTATGTCTGAAAAAGCAAGTATGCAACGGCTAAAAAAAATATCTCAAAAGATAACCTCCATACTCAATAAATGCGAAAATGGTATATCTGAAGCATTATCGGATGAAGATGTGTTGCAGCCGGCTATAATGATGCAGTTTGTTAATATAGATGAGCTCATTAAGGGGATACAAGAAAGCAACGATTTAGAAGCTCTAGCCCTTTTTAGTAAAGAAGAGATAAAGTCTTTTAGTAAAACTAGAAATATAGCCTCACACGAATATGAAGAAGTAAATTATGAATTGATAAATATGGCTATTAAAGACTATTTGCCTGCATTAAGAGATAGAATAGATAATTTTTTGGCTAACAATTCGCAAGATCATAAATATGAGACTAAACCCCGAGCTTAGACGTTTACGGCGACCCCTAAAATTTTAAAGCCCATATTTTATATTTCTAATATTTTTGCTACAATTATGCGAAAAATTTATATTAAGGTATATTAGTGAAAAGTTTGATAATCGTAGAATCACCCGCGAAAGCGCGCACTATCAAAAATTTCTTAAATAAAAATTACGATGTAGTCGCCTCAAAAGGGCATATACGCGACCTGCCTAAAACCAGCTTCGGCATAAAGATAGAAAACGATAAATTTACGCCCGAATATCGCGTAAGTAGCGATCATTCAAAGATAGTAAAAGAGATAAAAGAGCTTGCAAAAGGCGCGAACGAAATCTATCTGGCTACCGATGAGGATAGAGAGGGCGAGGCTATAGCCTTTCATATAGCAAACGCTATCGGCAAAGAAGCAAGCGGTTTGCCTCGTATAGTTTTCCACGAGATAACCAAAACCGCGATAGATAACGCGCTGAAAAATCCGCGCAAAATAGATATGAATAGCGTAAATGCTCAACAAGCGCGTCGTCTGCTTGATCGTATCGTGGGCTACAAGCTAAGTCCGCTTTTAAATTTAAAAATCCAAAAAGGACTAAGCGCGGGACGCGTCCAAAGCGCGGCTCTAAAAATCATAGTCGATCGCGAGCGCGAAATTCAGGCGTTTAAACCGATCGAGTATTACACGATAGATACGAAATTTAAGAAAGATTTGGAAGCCGAGCTAATAAAATTCGAAAATCAAAAAATCGAAAAGCTAACTATCACAAACGCCGACCGTGCAAAATATATCGTGCAAAATTTACAAAACGAAAATTTTGTCGTTCGAAACATAGAGAGTAAGGATAGAAAGATCCAACCTAGTCCGCCGTTTATGACCTCAACGCTTCAGCAAAGCGCAAGCAATCGCCTAGGCTTTAGCCCTAAAAAGACGATGATACTTGCTCAGACGCTTTATGAGGGCGTGCAAACCCATGAAGGCTTTATGGGGGCAATCACATATATGAGAACGGATAGCTTAAATCTGGCAAAAGAAGCCGTAGCCGCGGCGCGCGAGCTGATCAAAAGCGAATTCGGAGACAAATATTTGCCCGCAAAAGCCGTGTATTACGCTACCAACTCAAAAGGTGCGCAAGAAGCCCATGAGGCTATCCGCCCTACGAATTTAAGCTTTACTCCGCAAATAGCGGCTAAATTTCTACAAAAAGACGAACTACGCCTTTATACTTTAATATATAATAGATTTTTGGCGTGTCAAATGAGCGCATGCGTGAGCCAAACGCAAAATTTATACGTAGCAAGCAAAAACGGCGAGTTTAAAATTTCGGGCAGAAAGGTGATATTTGACGGCTTTTACCGCGTTTACGGCGATATGGATAAAGATAAAATTTTACCTAATTTAAAAATCGGCGATCAGATGAGTCTGCAAAGTATCGCAAGCTCGCAGCACTTTACCGAACCTCCCGCAAGATATTCCGAAGCCGGACTGGTTAAAAAGCTGGAAAGTCTAGGCATAGGACGCCCAAGCACGTATGCGCCGACTATTTCGCTACTTACTTCGCGCGATTACGTGAGAGTGGAGAAAAAACAGCTCATACCAAACGAGATAGCCTTTAGCATGATAGGCGTTTTAGAGGAGCATTTCAGCAATATCGTAGATAGCGAATTTACTTCGCGCCTTGAAGAGAAATTAGACGAGATCGCCGAGGATAACGCCGACTGGCAAAAGGTGCTGAGCGAATTTTATTATCCTTTTATGGATAAAATTTCACAAGGAAAAACGGGCATAAAGAGCCTAAAAGTGGCTACGCCTATCGGTGAAAAATGCCCGCAGTGCGGCGGCGAGCTCGTAAAACGCAAAGGCAAATACGGAGAATTTATAGCGTGCGGAAATTTTCCTAAATGCAAATACTCACGCAATATCAAACCCCAAAACGAGGCGGACGAGAGCGCAAACGACGGCGAAGCGACGGCTACGACGCGGGTTAAAAAAGAGCTTAAAAAGCTTGACGTGCCTTGTCCGAAATGCGGCGGCGACATTGTCGAGCGATTTAGCAAAAGAGGTAAATTTTACGGCTGCGCAAACTATCCTAAATGTAATTTCATAAGCAACTATCCGCCGACGGAGCATAAATGCCCTGAATGCGGCGGCGATACGGTGAGAAAAGAGCTGAAAAAAGGCACGTTTTTGGAATGCGTTAAATGCAAACACAAAGAGCAAATAAGCCAGAGTTGATAGCAATGCCACGCAAAATTTTATCGGACGCGCTCAATCCGTGCCGGCGACATCATGAAAAGGCGAATGCTAAAAGATCTGCGAGATAACGGCTTACTTACGTCGCCGTCTTAAGCAATAACGACGAGTCGGCTAAATTTCGCGGCAAATTCTCGCTATTTGAAGAGCCGTATAAATTCGAGCTCGGCGGCTTAAAATTTAAGCTTATGCACCGATCCAAATTCCTAGCGCCCGATAGCGACGTGATAATCTTCGGGCACACGCATAACTTCGCGGCGGTCTTAAAAAACGGGAGTTTGTTTATAAATCCGAGCGAAATTTGCGGACGAAAATTTCAAAATTTTACCTCCGCGACGCTTGAGATCAAGGACGATGTAAAAAGAGCGTTTAAATTTACTAAAACGCCCGAGGATACGGAATTTAAAAAAGCTTTAGTAGAGATTGAAAATTTTATTTAAAGGGAACGATATGAAAACCATAATGTTATGCGCCATCTGTTCGGTAAGTTCGGGCAACTGCTCCGAGGACTGCGGATATTGCACGCAAAGTGCTGGCGTTCAAACAAGTATAGAAAAATATAAAATCAAAACGCCAGAGCAAGTAGTAGCCGAAGCCAAAATCGCGGCGGCAAATCATGCGCTTGGATTTTGCTTGGTTACCAGCGGTGCGAGGCTAAACGATAAAAAGACCGAAGATATCGCACGTATCGCAAGAGCCGTTAGCAAAGAAGTGCCGCAGCTCATGCTGATCGCCTGTAACGGAATGGCGAGCGAGGAGCAGCTTAGGGAGCTTAAAAATGCGGGCGTATTTAGCTACAATCACAACCTTGAAACATCGCGCGAATTTTTCCCGAAAATTTGCACGACGCACAACTGGGACGATAGATGGCAAACGAATTTAAACGCCAAACGCGTCGGGCTTATGCTTTGTTGCGGCGGGATTTACGGACTTGGCGAAAGCGAAGCCGACAGGATAAGCTTTCGAGCCGATCTTAAAAAGCTTGAGCCGTTTTCAAGTCCGATAAATTTCTTTATCCCGCACTCCGCATTGCGCGTTCGGCAAACAAAGCTAACTCCCGACGAAGCCCTAAAAATCATACGCGATACCAAAGCCGCACTGCCCGATACGCGCGTAATGATAGCGGGCGGACGCGAAGCGGTGCTTGGCAAGCGTCAATATGAAATTTTTGACCATGGCGTAAGTGCGGTCGTGATAGGCGATTATCTCACGACAAAGGGCGAAGAAAGCTCCCGAGATATAGCGGAATTTAAAAAAATGGGCTTTCAATTTGCTCAAAAATGCCATTAAAATTTTAGGCAAGGGCAAATAAATTTGCCCTATTTGCACGTTATTTTAGGAATATTTTTTAGAAATATCGCTTCGTTATCGTCTAGGAATTTAAGCAATTTTTTCTCATCATAGGAATTTGGAAAATTTTGAGCGAAATAAACGATGACGCCGCCGCATTTTTCAATACTTGCAAGGCTAAAATTCGCCTCAAATTTATCAAAATTCTTATCGTGTTTAATCGGGTAATAAAGAGCCTTTAAAAGCGAGCTTTTCTCGTCAAGCTTTTTTATGCTAAATTCGCGTTTCGCACTTTTATTTTCGCTCTCGTGCGTCTTTTGCAACGCTTTTATATAGACGTTTATATCGCTTATATTCGGATCATACATCACGCTAACCAGCTTGCTCCAACCGTATTCTTTTTCGCCTACAAGATAGTATTCGGCGGTGTTTGCGTTGGTAAAACCCTTAACGAACGTTTGTTCGTCGTATTTTATCGTTTGAGGTAAGCTTAAGGCTTTAAAACTATCCGTTTGGCTTGGAACTTGCAAAGTATATGAACTGCCTTCGCTCAAAGCGCAACCGCTAAAGGCTATCGCCGCAAAAAGGGCTAAAATTTTAACTCTCATCTTTTCTCCTTGTAAATTTAAAAACCTTAGTCTAACGTATCGTGCATAAATTTAGGCTTTTAGATCCGCCCGTTTAATCAAAACATAACCGAGCTTAGGCTATAATCGCGCTTTACCCGGTTTAGCGCACAAGCCGCGGAAAGAAGGATAAAATTTGCATACAAACGTAGTAAGCGAGCTTAGCATACTTGTAACTTTAGCCTTTATAATCTTTGCGTCGCCGTATTTTTCTAAAATTTTACGTATCCCGATAGCTCCGATAGAGATAATATTAGGCGCGATCGCCGGCTACATAGGCGTCATAGGCGAAAATGAAATTTTCGATCTGATAAGCGAAGTGGGCTTTTTCTTTTTAATGTTTTTAGCGGGCATGGAGATAGATTTAAGGGTGCTGATAAACATTGACCGCAAAATTTTAAAACTGGGTTGTATCTATCTCGGACTCGTTTATTTATTCGCAAGCATTCTGACCTTTAGCCTAAATTTAAGCACGCTTTATATCATAATCATACCGATAATGGCGGTAGGTATGATATTTACGCTTCTTAAAGAATACGGCAAACAAGAAAAATGGCTAAATTTAAGCATGCTGATATCCACTATCGGAGAGCTAATCAGCATTATGCTTTTAACCTTTGCGGCGGCTTATTTGGAATTCGGCGCTAGCATCAAACTATGGCTGACGATAACATATCTGGTCGCATTTTTAGCTCTTAGCGTTTTGGGCTTTAAACTCTTAAACGTGATCTTTTGGTGGTATCCGAGTCTAAAAGTCGTGTTAATGCCGCACTACGACAAAGACGAAAAAGACATCAGGCTTAGCATAGCAGTGTTTTTTACCATGGTCGCGCTAATGATATATCTAAATTTAGAGGTTGCTTTCGGCGCTTTTATCGCTGGTATGTTTATAACTACGTTTTTTGACCACAAAAAAGACCTTCCGCACAAGCTCGCAAGCTTTGGATTCGGATTTTTAGTGCCGACATTTTTCGTGCATATCGGCTCAACTTTTAAGCTGGAAAATTTAGCTACGGCTCAAGTGCTAAAAGAGGCGTTGTTTATATTCGTCGCTATGCTTTGGTGCAGGCTGGTTGCCAGCCTCGTATTTTTAAATTCTCTCAAATTAAAAGGTATCGTGCTTTACGCATTATCGCAGTCTATGCCGCTAACGCTTTTAATAGCCATTGCTACTATAGCACACAAAACGGGCGAAATAAGCGAAAATTCTTACACCTCTTTTATACTGGCAAGCCTTATGCAGGCTATAATATCAATGATAGCAATTAAAATTTTTATGAGCTTTAAAAAAATAAAAGGAGCAAATGATGCCAAACACCGTTACGCTAACCGATAACAGAAATGGTAAAAGCTATGAATTTCCGATACTTCAAGGCACAATGGGACCCGATGTCATAGATATTTCGACGTTTTTTAACGATACGGGAATGTTTACCTTTGATCGCGGCTATACATCAACGGCGATGTGCCGATCGTCCATAACCTACATAGACGGATTAAAGGGCGAGCTTATGTATCGCGGCTACGACATCGCCTATTTAGCGGAGAATAAAACCTTCATAGACATCGCTTACCTGCTGCTAAATCGCGAGCTGCCGAGCAAAGAGCAATACGACGCTTTTAAACTTGAGCTGAAAAAACGCTCGTTTATCCACGAAGGAATGATGAAAATTTTTGACGCATTTCCCGATAAAGCCCATCCTATGGCGATATTGCAGGCTTCCGTTTCGGCGCTTTCGGCGTTTTATTCGGATCACTTAAATATGGATAAGCCCGAAGAGTATCATGAAATGGCAATGCGAATCATCGCCAAAATCCCTACTATCGCCGCATTTAGCTATAGATATTCTCGCGGTTTGCCGATCATTTATCCGAATTTAGATCGCGGATTTACCGAAAATTTCCTTTATATGATGAGAAGTTATCCTTACGAACACGTAAATTTAAAACCGATTGAAGTAAAAGCGCTGGACACCGTGTTTATGTTACACGCAGACCATGAGCAAAACGCCTCTACGACGACGGTTCGCACGGTAGGCTCTACGCACGCTCACCCTTATGCGTGCATATCCGCGGGTATCGGCGCACTTTGGGGTTGGGCTCACGGCGGAGCGAACGAGGGCGTGATTCGTCAGCTTGAAGAGATAGGAAGTGTCGAAAACGTCGATAAATACATCGCTCGCGCAAAAGATAAAAACGATCCGTTCCGCTTAATGGGTTTCGGACATCGCGTCTATAAAAATTTTGATCCGCGCGCAAAGGTGCTGAAAAAAATGCGTGATAAGCTGATTGATGAAATCGGTATAAACTTAGAGCTTATAAAGGTTGCAAATCGCATTGAAGAGATCGCACTAAACGACGATTATTTCGTATCGCGCAATCTTTATCCGAACGTAGATTTTCATTCGGGACTTATCTTAAAAGCGCTTGGAATTCCAAACGATATGTTTGCGGTGATATTTGTTATCGGTAGAATTCCGGGCTGGATAAGTCAGTGGATAGAGCTAAAAGAGCAGGATAACATAAAACTCGTCCGCCCAAGACAGCTTTATGTAGGGCAAACGAACAGAACGCCGAAATAACGGCATATTTTGCGATTTCCTCGTAGAAATGTCGTAACGGACGTTTTAGAGGCAAAACATTAAGATACGTTAAAGCGATAAGATGAAAAATACCGACGATTTACTAAATCTTGCGAAATTAGCGGTCGTTACCGCGGGCGAACAGATAAAAAAGCACTATGAAAATTTTACGCTCACCCTAAAAAGCGATCGTTCGCCATTGACTAGCGCCGATCTTGCCGCAAACGACGCAATCTTTAAAATTTTAAAGCAAAGCGGAATGCCGATATGCTCGGAGGAGCAAATTTTAGAGTATGACGAGGATAAAGCTTTAGAGTCTTTTTGGCTGGTCGATCCGCTTGACGGAACAAAAGAATTTATCGCCAAAAATGGTGAATTTTGCGTTTGCATAGCGCTGATACAAGACGAACGCCCGTGTCTTGGAGCGATATTTATCCCTCATACGAACGAGCTGTTTTACGCCGATAAAAACGGGGCGTTTAAAGAAATTTTGGGCGCATACGGTGAAATTTTAGGAAAAACAAATCTAAATGAAAACCGCCAAAACGGTAAAAATTACATCTTGCTTAGCCACAGAAGAAAAAGCCTAACGGCAAAATTTATAGCCTCGCGACTGAGTTTAAATCACGCTAAAATCGGCTCTGCAATAAAATTTTGTCGCCTAGCCGAAGGAAGCGGCGGGGTTTATGTGAGGTTTAGTCCGAGTAGCCTTTGGGATAACGCCGCCGGAGACGCGATAGTGAGCTTTAGCGGCGGAGCGGTGATAAATACGGCGACTCGCTTGCCGCATAAATATGATCTAAAAAGCCTAAAAAACCCTCACTTCATAGCGTTGAGTCGTGAAAATTTGGATTTATTAGAACCGATCTTGACACTTTGCGAGCAAAACGGCTATAAATTTGAAAATTAAAAATTGCTCCGTTTTAAAAATATCATTAAGAAGCGCAACTGCTAGACTTTACTTCGCGATCGCTTGGTCTTTAGGCTGTGTAACTCTTTATGGCGAGAGCTATGAACGGACACTGTGAAAACTGTGCTGCGCTTGGTTTTATCGCAACGACTTTAGAACAAAGAATAAAAATTTTACGATAAAGACGCATAAAGCTAATGTTATAAAGCTTTTAATTTTAATTTTACTAATATA
>JAJQAF010000258.1 GCA_021203945.1 Campylobacter sp. | reverse complement strand
ATTTTTTGGCATTATTTTTGTATAACTTTTTGTTTTTTTTGTTAAAATATGGTAAAATAGCCTAAATTTACTTATGGAGAGATTATGACATTTACTGTCAAAAGCCCTATATTGGGCTTTGAAAACATAAAGACTATGGAGCTTATAGAGCTTGATAAATTTTTCGTAAAGCTCCAAAGTAAGGACGATAATACCTCATTTACGATGATAAATCCTTTTGCGCTTAGAAATTACGAGTTTGACATACCAAACTATTATGAAGAGTTAATGGATATAAAAAATAGCAGCCGACTTAGAATTTACAACATAATAGTCGTGGCTTTACCCCTTGAAAAATCGACGGTAAATTTTATAGCTCCGATAGTTTGCAATATCGATAATATGACGTAATCGCAGGTGATTCTAGACAGCAACGTATATCAAGAATACTGGCAAGCGGAATCTATAGAAAATTTTATAAAAAAATAAATATTTGAGAGTTTAAAATGAAAAATATTATTACGCTATTTACGTTCATCGTTTTGATAAGCACAAATGCTTTAAGCAAAACACACCCATACACGGACAATGACGGTTTTACTCACGAAATAGAGGAAGAAAAATACAACGCTTCATATAGTATTGGCAAGACGGGATACAATAATGAGATACCGGCGTTTAAAGATATAAAAGGTCATGAGAAATTAGAGCCGAGAGACGCCTATAAGACTAAAAAAGTCAACGGAAATATAGAAATTATAGGAGCTACTATTTCAATACCTAAAGATAAAGGTTTTTCATATGAACCGATATTGGGTAGTGTGGAAGAAGGTTCGGTTGTAAAAGATATTAAATTTTTAAAGGAAGATTCAAGCTATAGCACGAATTCATCTCGTGCAACATTTAATTTTAGTCAAATCAAAAATCAAGACAATAAAAACGTATCGATAAACGTGAGAGCAAAGGACGTAGTTTTTGCCAGGTTATACTGGGCGAGCGGTATAACGGTAAGCGGCAGTAGCGATTGGGGCTGGAATATAGATAGCTCTATATCAGACAACGCAAGGTTAAGAAATAAATTTTTCGAAAAGATAAAAGGATTTAATAAGATAAGATTTGGAACGCCCGACGGACACTACCATAATCTTACCGCTTTAGAATCGCATACAAAATGGTACGGTTCTTTCACAAAAGTCGGTATGCAGTTTATGTATCACACTAGTGTAGACGTAACGGAAATCATACAAAATATGGGCGATAAGATCTTAAATAATGCCGTATTTAGCGCCGGAAACATAAAATCATCAGATGGAAAACCCGGCAATATAATAATGTATCGCGATAAGGGATGGTCAGGAAACGGCATAGATACAAACGACCGTTTGGGGCGATCCGGTAGCAGATCATTTGGCGGACATTACGGCGGATGGAGTTTGGTCATAGTATATGACCTAAAAGACGGTGAAAAAGCCAAAGCAAAAAACGTAACCGTATTTGACGGACTACATATTCTTGCTCCAATTAAGATTCCTGATGGGGATACTGAAAGAATTGACAAATCAAATATAACATTTGACGGTTTTTATACTCCGACTAACGGAAATATAAACTCAAGCTTGACCGTTCTTTCTTTCGGTGCGAAAAAAGAGGTCGGTAGCGAAGATATAAAGATAAAAAAAGGTAGTGATTATAAATCCGTAACCTCAGAAAACAACGAAAAAGGAAAGCAATTTAACTCCACTATAACAAAATTTGGAAAGTATGTAGACTCAAATAAAATTTACAACAATCAAATGGATCTTGATACCTATGATATATCGGATCACATAACAAACAAACAAACTAAAGCGGAGGTAGAGCTTCAAGCCAAAGTTGTTCGACAAGGCTACACAAGAATAGGCGAAAGAGCAAATATTAGCTTCGTTGCTTTTTCAACCGACGTATACGTCCCTGGAGTTTGCTATAACGAAGAACTTCTCGTAGCTCCAAAAGACGGCGGCAACTTTAAACAGGTAAGCAAAAAAGGTGCGGCCCAAATCACAAAAGCGAAAAAAGGCGACATATTAAGATCGCAAGTAACGATAGTAAACCCGAGTAACGAAACGGCTGAACAAATTTCCATAACCACGGATATAAACGACGATACCGGAAAATATCTTCCGGACTCAACCTATCTAAAACCCTACGCAAGCGGAGCCTTTAGCGTTGGCACGGCGGACAAGAGAGCCGACGATAGCTCTTTACAAAAACTAGTAGGTAAAAATTTACAATTTTTTATCGGTCAAGGGGCTAGCTCCGGCAACGGCGGCAATCTAAAAAAGGACGATAAAGCGTTTATACAATACGATATAACACTAGACAAAGAATTTAAACCTACCGGCTACAAAACAAAATTTTCAAATGCCAGCCTTAATATAAAAGACTATGAAGGCGTTATAAAAAGATGCGTTGACGACGAATACGCGCTTTTAATAGAAAAAGACGTAAATTTAGACGAATTTAAAGTAGTAAATGAAAAATTCAGCAAAGACAACGATTCGGAAAACTTATATACGCAACTTGCAAACAGATCTTTTAATCTAAAAATCGTTCATAAAGATAAAGATACGAAAAAGATAACAAACCTTGAGGAAGACGTCGAGCTAAACTTAAAGATAGTCGATAGCTGTGAATCCGATACGTCTTTAATAGCCGGAAACGAACCCGTAAGAAAGATCAAACTTAAAGGCGGCACGAGTATAGCAGATATAAAAGATATAACGATCCAAAATCCGCACACGTCTTTATACGCAAAGCTCATATACACGGATGTATCAACAGGAACCGTTGAAACTTCTTGTAAAAATACCGATCCTTTTGCCGTTAGACCGAAGGAATTTAAAATTTACGATACCGACAAAAAAACACAAACCGTTCCCGCCTCTCTGACCGGAGGTAAAGGATATAAAAACATCGGACTTATAGCCATAGACGCCAAAGATAATGCGGCAAAAGGATATACGAATTTACTCAAAACCGACGGTAATGATACCGTATCATTTACTCCTGTTTTGCCTACTACTTGCAATATAGACGACAGTTTAAGAAACGAGCTGACTTCAAGTCTTTTACAGGCAACTTTCTCAAACGCATCTACCGCGATCGGCACGCTAACTCGTATAATCAACGGCGCTAGCCTATTGTCGGACACTAGCTTTTCGTATCCGGACGTCGGAGAAGTTACGTTAAGTGTGGTCGACGGCTCATACACGGCAGTTGATAAAGCAACAGAAGACTGTATAATCGGTAGTGATACGACGACAAAAGATGCTAACGGAAAAATAGGCTGCAACATCAGTCTAAAAGCTACTACCTTTAAATTTCTACCAAAAGATATATATGTCGACAATCTTAAAATTTCGGATTTTCAAAATAATATGACCTATTTATCAAATAGTCCGCAAATGTCGGCTGCGATAAATTTTGATCTTACCGCAAGATTAGACGACGATAAAACTGCAAGACTTTATTCCAGCGGTTGTTATTCAAAAGACAACAATTTTACGATCAGTATAGATAGAATCATAAATGAATATACTGATAACGACGCAAAAGCCTTAAGCAACAATCAAGACGGCATAGACAAGCTAAACACCGAAATATCGTTTTTTGCAGATAGCGGCTCCAATATCACGAAGTTAACCGGCGCGGCTATAAATAACGGTTCGTATAACGTTCCGAAAATAAAATTTAACAACGGCGTTGCAAATAATAAAATTTTATTTAATTTTTCCAGACTAACGAATTTAGCTAAAAATCCGTTTAGTGCTTCAAGTGAAATTTTTACCTTTAGCAACGTTTCGGATGCGGACGGTATTAACGGCGCGGCATATACGAAACCTGCGGCGGCTAATATAACGTCTGCTAAATTTTATTACGGACGCGTCTATGCGCCGTATTATGAAGGTCCTAAAAGCGGATTTGACGCGAATATTTACTACGGAGTTTATTGCAATAATTGCAACCAAACTTATGTAAATACCTCCGGAAATACGTGGGCTAAGCTTCCAAGCACGGTTTCTTGGCAACTAAATCCAAACCACGCAATAAATGAAGGTTACGTAAGTAATTACCAAGCTACCGTTAAAAGTAAAATTACACGCATTCCTCCGAATACGCCAACTCCTACAATACCTACTATTACAAACGGCACGGAGGCTGTAAATTTACAAAATAACCGTGCCGTAACGGATCTAATAAAAATGAATGCACCACAATGGCTAATATATAATACTTTCGACACAAACGCTGCTACAAGCGATTTTAACGTAAAATTTATAGACAGAGGCAACTGGGCGGGCAAAGCTTTAAAATCTGACGGTAAAAAAGACGACGTAGGAGAAATTATCGGCGGTAGTGAGCTTGAAACTTTAAACAATAAAACGAATAGAAGAATAGAATGGTAAAAAGATCCGCATTTTCATTAATCGAGCTTATTTTGTCCATAGTTATCGTTGCTATCGTCAGTCTTAGCCTACCTCTGGTTATGAAATTAACCTCTCAAATAAACGCAAAGGCTATGACGCAAGAAAGTATAATGAATGCCAAAACATATATGTCTTTGATTCTAAAAGCGCCGTTTAGTAGCGAGGTCGTCAGTACGTATAAAGGCACTCTAACTCCAAAATTTTATGATGGCGGCAACACGTTTTATGAACAATTCGGACTAAACGGAGACGGGCGCAGAGCATTTTACAATAGAAACAATCCTAGCAATTTAGTAGATTTTTCAAGGACGGACTACGGCACGATAAACGACGTCCAAGATAACGTACAAAAAAGTGTAGATGACTTTAGTGCAAAGGAAGGACTAACCATAAACGACGTCCAAAGGAACGTAAAAAAAAGCGTAGATGACTTTAGAACAAAGGAAGGACTAACGATAAACTACGATAAAGATAGCGCAAAAAGACTAAAACGAGACTACATAGTAAGCTCGCGATACTCGGTTGATATAAATGACGGTAGCACGGCGTTTAACGATGTGGCAAACGATATAAAAGAGGTCGTAATAAACGCAACATCATATAGCGAAACTAATCACCAAGTACAAGTTGTGCTTAGGGGCTTTGTGGCGAATATCGGCGATAGCGGATTTTTGATAAATAAAGAGTGGAATTAATGCAAAAGGCTTTTACGCTTGTTGAGCTTGTTCTTGTTATAGTAGTGCTTGGTATTATCGCTTTTATGACAACGGACATGCTTTTTAACGTTTATAAAAACTACGCCCAAAGCAAAATTATAAATTCTTTAGAAACCCAAACCGAGCTTGTATTAGAGCAAATCTCAAAACGTTTAGGATACCGCATAAAAGAGAGCGTCATCGCCAGAAAACCCGACGGCACATTTTTGCCTCTAAACGACGCGAACGTAAATCTTACTTATACGATTTTAGAATTTATTCCTTACTCTTATGAAGCTTTTGATATGGGTATTTACAGCGGTTTTGCCGATTTGACCGTTAGCTCGTCTTCAAACGGACTAATAACTCCCGGTAGTAGGTTGGATATTTACGATAGGATAGGAGATGCGGATCAACAAGCAAGCAGTCTGTTTAGCGATCTAACGAACGGAAGAGTAAATTTTAACAACAATAACGGCGGTGTAGTCGCCTTATTTAAAGCGGTAGCTTATGACGTATATACATCGTTCGGCTATCAAAATACCATAGCAGCCGGCGATCTGGACATTGCAAAAGTAGGCAGAATAGCAAATGACAATACGAAGCTTTCAATTTTAAATTACAACGGAAAAAGAGTTTCGGAGCAATACCATCTAGCACACACCGCTTATGCGATAACTACGAGTAACGAAAATCCGGCAAAAGGCGATTTTGATTTGATGCTTCATTATAATTACCGTCCGTGGATGGGAGAAAAATTTAGCGATGCAAATACTCCGAGAGCTATACTCGCAAGCCATGTAACTAGGTTTAACTTCATAGAACAAAATGGCGTTATATCCTTAAAACTTTGTATAAAAGATGAAAATTCAGAAGCGACTATTTGTAAAACAAAGGCGATATACTGATGAGAAAAGGATTTAGCTTATTAGCGGCGATATTTTTCGTAGTCGTTACGTCCTCTCTTTGCATGTTAGCCCTATCGCTTTCAAACTCGACTATGAGACAAACGGGAGAAATTTATCTAAGAGAACAAGCCGAACTTCTCGCTCAAGGCGCGACAGAATATGCTATGCTTAGAATTTTAGGTCACGACTTTAATACGGGCTGTCTATCTAGCGTAAGCGGTCGATTTCCAGCAAACAACGCAACGGCTTTTTTACAATATACGGTAAATATACAATATTTTGGAAATATAGGTAATTGCGTAGGCATACCTATACAAACTCGCGATAGCGCAGGCACCGTAATGCTCGATGTTTTCGTTACGTCTATCGCAGGAAGAATCTCTAATCCCATATCATTTCATAAACGAACCGTTCAGAAAATTTAAAAATTTATAAAATTTTAATTTTATAAATGATTTCAGCTTGTTTGTGTTATAATCAATTAACTTTGAAGAAGGAGTTTACGATGAATATAAGCATTGTAGGAAAACAGTTTGAACTTACTGAACCGATAAAAAGTTACATCCAAAATGCTTTTGAGTCGCTTAGTAAATACAATCTCGATATTATTTCTGGAAGATGCGTAGTTTCCGCAGACGAAAAACAAGGCAAAAAGGGCTTTAGTGCGGAATTTGCGCTAAATATGGCACGCAAAGATACGATAGTCATTCGTCAAAAAGACAAAGACCTTTACGCGGCTATAGACCTTGCGATAGATCGCGCAGCTAAAGTCTTGCGTAGAGAACATGATAAAATCACGACCGTTAAAGGTAAGGACGACGATAAAGAGACTCGCGCCAGAATAGGCGAAGAGGTCATCGAAGGCGTTGAGGAGATCATCCCTATGGAGCTTGAGCTTTATAAACCAATAGAGATCGAAGAGGCGCTTGAAAAACTAAAGGCTAGCGATATGCAGTTTTACGTCTTTAACGATATAGATGCTAAAATGCGCGTTATCTACAAAAGAGCCGACGGTAAATTCGGACTTTATTAATAAAATCGGGGTATTTGCCCCGATTTCCTCAATTTTAAAAGCTCGCTCGTTAAATTTCAAATGAAACAGCTTCAAAATTATGTATTCTCAACTTGGAATCCAACTATAGGCTGTTCAAAGATCAGTGCCGGTTGCACAAACTGTTACGCCGAAATCATAGCAAAAAGACTACGCCTCCTTGGGAATGAAATTTATAAAGACGGATTTAAGTTTAAAATGTTGCCGAGCCGACTAAACGAGCCTATAAAATCCAAAAAGCAAACCGTATTTTTCGTAAATTCCATGAGCGATCCGTTTCATGAACATATGAGTGAAGAATTTTTAGATAAAATTTTAGACGTCATCTCGCAAACCCCGTATCATCAATATCAAATCTTGACCAAGCGCCCGCATAGAATGCGCAAATATTTCTTGTCGCGGAAAATTCCAAAAAACGTTTGGCTAGGAACGACGGTGGAATCGTCGTTTGTCAAAGATCGTATTGATTTGATTAGGGATTTAGACGCTACGGTCAAATGGCTATCGTGCGAGCCGCTGATAAACGATCTGGACTCTCTTGATTTAAGCGGCATAAACTGGGTAGTAGCGGGCGGTGAAAGCGGGATCAATGCCAGAGCGATGAAAAAAGAATGGGTAGTAAATCTAAAAAACGAATGCGAAAATCAAGACGTCGCGTTTTATTTCAAACAATGGGGAACATGGGGAAGCGACGGCGTAAGACGCGATAAAAAATCAAACGGCGCACTCCTTAACGGCAAGCTTTATCAAAGCTATCCGAAAATAATCGAGCCGCAAAAGCGAACGCAACTTTCGCTATTTGACTAAAGCTCGATTTTGGCGTTAAAAATTTTACGAATAAACCCTATGCAAACAAAGAGCGAAATCAGCAAAATCACATAAAAAACATAGCTCATAATAGGCAAAGAGACGCTTTCGTCGGCGTTGATTTCCTTAATGGAAACGGCATTTCTAAATTCGTCAAACAACGCTATCCGCCAACCGTAAAATTTTACTTGCACGGTTTTATCAGTGCCCGAAAAGCTCTGTGCTCTAGCCTGTAAATCGGCTGAATTAAATTTAAAATAAAACGGAAATACCCAACGCGTATCTTCATTTCGATACGGCATAACTTTATCGCCGTTGGGCTGCTTCGTATAGATAAAATAAACGTCTCTAGTGGGACTATCGGCAGGATTTGACGCGTCTATTAAGCCGTCTTTGTCCATGCGCTTCACTTCGCCGCCGGTGATAATCGCCTTATCGTAATGCGGGAAAGAAAAATTTACCAAAACGGCTAAACATAGATGTAAAATTACCGCCAAAGATATAAATAGCATTTTTGAAAATTTACGTAAAGTATCCATCAAATTTCCTTAAAATTTTAGCTAATTTTACAAAAAATTTATAAATAATTTTTTAGTTTTTAATTGATTTATACTTAAAATGCTTTGTCGCTTATCTCTGCTCATAACTACGAAAAAAATAAATAGAGCGGATGATATGAATTTATTTCTTATCTTTATGTTCAAAACAAAGATAGAACGTGATTTGGCGTTATAATGTCTCATTTTAACTCCGAAAC
>JAJQAF010000119.1 GCA_021203945.1 Campylobacter sp. | reverse complement strand
GCGAGCAGCAATCTTAGTCTTTAGCGTTTGGTTCTTTAGGGGCGATTTATCGCTGTGTTAAAAGAACATTAAAGTAAAAGGCGAGCAGCAATCTTAGTCTTTACGGGCTAAGGGTGCCAAACCCTTATCGCAAGGACGGGCTTAGCTCGTCTGCGAAAAATGGATTGCGGTATCGTAACCTAAATTTAAATTTTTTGTAATTAGGTTTTGCTTATTAAACATTAAATTTAGATTACGCAATTGCAATCTTGGTCTTTAGATTTTCAGCTTCCAACTTCGCAGTTGCAAGCAGAGGTTTTTGGCGGTGATTATTTGCCGCGTTGCAAAGAATAAAAATCAAGATTACGATTTTATATCTTGATTTTTAGAGTTTTGTTTTTATGAGCGATTTATTCGCTGTGTTAAAAGAACATCAAAATAACAAAGGAGAGAACATGTTAAATCCTGCAGAAACCGCGCAAGCGATATCAGGGTCAATGGAGCATAAGGCGCATACGCCTACCGTGAGCATTATTTTTCTAGCCATTATGGCGGGTGCGGCGATCGCTATGGGCGATATTTTCTGGGCGCATTCAACCGTAGGAATGGCTGAAAAGCAGTCTATCGGACTTTCGAATTTCATCGGCGGTATCACCTTTAGCTGCGGTTTGATGATGGTCGTATTTTACGGCGGACATCTTTTTACAAGCTCGGTTTTGAGCGGCGTTAGTGCATACGACGGCAAAATAGGTTTAGGCAAAACCATAAATTACTGGATCTTGGTCTGGTGCTGCAACCTAATCGGCGGAATGCTTATAGCCTATATGTATTATTATTCGGGCTTACCGCTAAAATACGACGGCTATATCTTACAACACTTCGCCCCTGCGGGTATCGGCAAGGTAACGGCACCTTTTCATGAGCTATTTATACGCGGTATTTTTTGTAACGTCTTTGTTTGTATGTCTATTTGGACGGCGACCGGCGAAAGCAATCTGGCGGGCAAATTCTTTGCCATTATGTGGATGATCGGCGCATTCGTAGCCTGCTCGATGGAGCACTGCGTGGCAAATATGTTTATCTTGCCTGAAGGTTTGATTGCCAAATCTCATTATCTAGCGCAATTTGGCGGAGATATAAATCAAGCCGCCGCAGCACTTCATACGACCGCCGAGAAACTAAGCGAGCTAACTTGGGGAAATATGTTTGTTAAAAATTTAATACCCGTAACGCTTGGAAATATCGTAGGCGGCTTATTTTTCGTAGGGCTTGTCGGATTTATGGTAAATAAATTCGATATGAAAAAGAAAGCTTAAAAATTGATACTTTAAAATACTCGGCACATTATGCTTGCCGAGTATTTGATTAAATTTAAGAGCTTTATTCTAATAAAATATTGATTTACTTTCATCGCATTGATATTTTCGTATCCGCCATTACTTATTTTGCGTAATTTTATGCGGTTTAATTTTGCAAAATCAGCAAGCCGCAAAAATAGTTAAATATCAATACTTAATAAAAATAGCCTTTTGCTTATTAAATTTTATAAATTCGGTTTAGAACGTCGTATATGGATAAAATTTGAATTTTTACAAGCGATCAAGCGGACGATGTTAGTTTGTATAATCTTGCAACTTTTGATAGTCGATGATTAAAAATTCATGCGGTGTGATTTTTCTTATGATGTCGTCTTTGATAAGCTCGTTAAACGCCGTAGAGGCGCTTTGGCGTTTAAGTCCGACAAAGCTTGAAAGAACCTTTAAAGAAAAAGGCAAAAATACATAATGATAGCCGTTTTGCTTTAGGTCTTGCTCTTTGGCGAGTTCGATTAAAAAATTTGCTATACGCCCTTTCGCATCTTCAAAAAGTATGGATTTTATGATCTGACGTTGCAATGTTATTATGTTTAAAAGCGTTTTGTAAAAAGCCTTTACAAAGCCCGGATTATCTAAAATTTCTACTAATTTTTCAGAGTCTATTATATAAATTTTACTATTTTCTAAAATTTCTATAACGCAGTTGTCGTCAAGCACGGCGATATTGTCCTCTTGTATGTGATAAAGGATAAATTCCTCTCCGTCTTCGAAAAACGATAGCTTTGCCAGCCCGTTTTTTACTATGATTATCTTAATATCGTCGGTATAAATCGTGCTGGTTTTAGGCAAATCTTCAAGTTCGAATTTTGCAAGTTCGCTTTGATTTAAAATTTCTAAAATTTGTGTTTGTAATAGCCCTAAGCGCGATTTATTCATGCTACCTCTTTAAAATAGGGAAAGATTGTATCTTAATTATCGTTTGAAGTAGTTTAAATTGCTTAAAATTTTACAAATTCAAAGCATTTGCGGATATTAAAAGCCGTGTAGTCTTTTGAGCTCCGCGTCAATAGGCTTTTTTTCACCCGATTTTGTTACGCTAACATATGTCGCTGTCGCGCTTGTTACGTGCACGCACTCTCTAAAGCCGTTTTCATTTAGTCTAAGCGCCGTTACTTCGATTTGCGTCATAATGGACGTTTTGCCTACGCTTATGATTTTTGCGTAGCAACTTACCACGTCGCCCACAAATACGGGCTGTTTGAATATAACTTCTTTCATAGAGATCGTTACGACGCGTTCGGGCGCCACTTCGCGAGCCGCCGTTGCGCCGGCAAGGTCTATTTGACTCATGATCCAGCCGCCGAATATATTTCCCGCCGAGTTCGTATCCTTGGGCAACGCTACTAATTTTATACGCGGTTCGCCGAAACTTTGTAAATTTTCCATTTTTAACCTTTAAAATTTTATTATTTTTGCAAATTGTAGCAAATTTTAAATGCTTTATGATAAAATTTCTCTTTTTGAGAGGTTAAGGATGAATGATTTTAAGAGATTAAACGAGCTTGTGCGAGAGCAAAAAGCCCGAATAAATGCGCTTTATAAAAATTTAGATAATGAATTGGTAAATGAAGCGCTTGAGCTTTGCGGACTAAAAGGCGAAAAGAGCGAACGAATGGCGTTACTTAGGCGGATAGTGGATTTGAAGGTCGATCCGCTGCAAAACGAGCTAAAAAAGCTAAAATTTAGCGAGCAAGATCAAAAACGTATTTTAAGATTAATGTTTGATTTTGTTAGAAATTTATATGAAAAGCGCCACAACGAGCTTTTACAAAAAATAAAAAACGAGAAAATTTTAGATGAATTTAACGTTGCTTTCGTGCAGAGTATGCACGATATAGGGCTTGGGCTAAACTCATGGCAAATATCGTGGCAAGAGCGTATAATAGACACGACAAACAAAGAATTTGAAGCAAAATTTTCAACTCTTAACGAAGCAAACGAATTTATCGCTAAAAATTTACTATTTCAGCTTGATGGCGAGGGCAAACGTGCCGATAGAACATACGGCGCTGTAGTCAAAGATGGTGAAAATTTTAGTTTCGCGCCTTACGCCGTCGCGTTTGAAAAAGAGGTAAAGCGAGTAGCTTTAGCCTTTGACGAGGCTATAAAAAATTTAAAAATTTTATCTTGCAACGACGAACACGACTCTTACGTTAGATATTTTGAAAAGCTTAAAGAGGCGTTTTGCGAATGCGATAACGACCGCGTAATAACCGCGTGGCAAGAAGTCGAAATCGCTTGGATGGACGTAAAAGGCGCACTTCAGCCCGGGCATCCGCTTGAATATTACGAGGACGCTTATACTCATGCCGTGGCGCTTGAATGGGATATTAGACTAGTCGATGACGACTGTATGGACGAAGGGGAATTTAAACGAAACATCAAACAAACATACGCAAACGTCTGTGCTCAAATAGGTTCAAACGATGCGAAAATGAACGAGCAGGTCAATAAAAATGTTGATCGGACGCAACTTTATATAAGCGTGCCGATGATTTATTACGCAGCGGAGCTAAACGGGCTTTTTAGCGCGCAAGTAGTGCCAAATGACGAAAGCGTCAGCGCCAAATGCGGTAAGAAAATTTTTGCATTCGTAAATCACGTGTATGAAAGCGCCAAGGCAAAGCCTTTTATGAAGCTTAGTAGCGAAATTTTTAGTAAGGAATTTTTAAATTTCGGACGTGAAATTTTGTTTTTAAAGCCTGAAATTTGGAAAAAAGTCTATGAAATTTCAACTATCGGTCATGAATTCGGTCATATGCTTTTTATCTCGCAAGATACCGAAATAACGATGAATCAAAGCGGCGTATTTAAATTTATAGAGGAATATAAGGCGACTACGGGCGGGCTTGTAAATTTCTTTTTCCATGAGGACGAGCGTTATAAAAGCGCCGTATTTCACGAGCTTATAGCGCGCGCCGTAGGGCTGATAGGCTGGCGCAAAGTAGATGAGGTTAGGGCTTATTATTGCGAAGGGCTTATTCATTTGAGCTTGCTTTTTGGTTGCGGCGCGTTAAAATTCGACGGTAAAATTTTACAAATAGATACTAGCGAAACGGCGTATGAAAATTTCAAAGACGCATGCTTAAAAAATTATTTTATACTCGCGGCTCATTATGCTAAAAAAGCCGATGCAAGCGAATTTTTAGCTAAATTTTGCGTCAAAGACGGCACGAGTTTTTTGCCAAAAGATGAAAAAACGCGCGAATTCGTTTTATATTTTTACGAGCGTTACGAGGCGATCGGCAACGAACTGGATAATAGCGGCGAATGGGAAAAGTGGCAAAACGCTAAAATTTAGACGGGGAAATTTACGATGTTGAACAAGATAACTAATAACCATACGGCGATATTTTTATACGTAGTCGCGGTTTATCTAGGTTACGGGATCGCTTTATATCTTGGCGATCAGTTTTATTGCGACGTTATTTCCGTATTGCTAAACGCTTCTATCGCGATATTTATGCTTTATCGATTAAAGACCTCGAATAACTTAAATTCGCATTGGGTTTGGATAGTCTTGGGCGTGATAGGATGGGCGGTAGCGGATATGCTATTTGTGGGATATTATCGTGTTATGCATCAAAGCGGCGAGCGATATGAAGAGCGGCTTTTCGTGCAAATTATTTATTTTGTCCCGTTTATTTCGTTTTTGATCGCTAGTATCGTTATGTTCGTGCGTAGCGCTAAAAACGGCTTTTGGACGCAAGTCTTAATCGACGCCGGCGTTATTATACTGATCTATGCCAGCTTCTTTTGGTTTGTTATTTTCGAGCGCGATTTGAGCGCTATCATGAGTGCGGAATATATTTTTCCTTTGGCTTATATATTCATAGATATAGTTATGTTTTGTATCGTTTTTATAGTTTATTTTTCTACTTATGAAACCAAAAAACAGCCTTCTTTTTCTTTTTGTTTGGCGGCGTTAGGGATATTTTGTATTTACGATATGTATTACTCCGTGATAACCGCAAGCGGAGAAAAGCTTATAAATACTTATTTTGAGCTGCTTTTGGAGTTTGTTTTTATTTTATTTTTCGTATCTACCCTTCATATGAAACAAAAAGAAGCAAGGCTAAAATTTCATAAAAATGTAAGAGATTTTCATAAAATTTTGATTAATAAGCTTTTATTGCTTGTTTTTATGTTGGGGCTAGCCATAGTTATTTCGGGTAAGATAGATTTGATGTGGGGACTTTTTATAATGATTTTGATGTTAGCTTACGCCGTCCTTACCCATAGCGTTTCAAACGTAAGAAACAACCGACTTTTAATAAAAAAAGAGCGAAGTATAAAACAAAAGCTGAATATCATCATAGAAGAGCGCGTAGAAGAGTTAAACCGAACTAATAAACGCCTAAAGCAGCTTAGTGAATATGACTTTTTAACGGGAGCTTTGAATCGTCCGTTTTTCCTAACGAAGCTGGAGGAGATAATAAAAACAAAGGCTCTGGGCGAAAATATCGATATTTATAGCGTCGATATAAACCATTTCAAAGCCGTAAACGATTCATACGGTCATTATATCGGAGACGAGACTTTGTCGCGCTTAGTTGAAAATATTAAATCGATTTTGCCTAAAGGTTCGTTGCTTGCGAGGTTTGGCGGCGATGATTTTATGATCGTGGTAAAGCAAAAACGAGATAGATATTTTAGGGAATTTTTATCTAAACTTCATACGGTTATAAGCGAGCCTATTTTAATTGAAGGCTATAAAATTTCATTGAGCGCAAAAATAGGTTTTAGCACGACGGCGACTAGTGAAATTTTAGCCGAGGATCTTATCGCTCAAGCCGTTACGGCATTAAATTCGGCTAAGAAAAACAACTTGGTGACGCACGTATTTTATGACGACATTAAAGATGCGATACAAGAGCAAAACTATATAGAAATTTTACTAAATTCTATAGATTTTGATAGGGAATTCAGGCTAAATTTTCAACCGCAGTATCTAATAGAAGGTAAAAAATTAGTAGGCGCCGAAGCTCTTATTAGATGGTACTCGCCGATAAAAGGCTTTGTATCGCCCGGTCTTTTTATACCTATCGCCGAGCAAAGTTCCATTATAAATTCTATCGGTAAATGGGTTGCAAAAGAGGCTATTAAGCAGATGGCGATTTGGAACGAAAGATACGGTACCGCTTTAAGAATCGGCATAAACGTATCTCCCAAACAGATTGATAACGTAAATTTTGCGTCGGATATTTTAAATTTTATTAAAGAATACGGCATAGATCCGAAATGCGTCGACGTTGAAATAACGGAAGCCAGTCTCGTAAATGCCGAAGAGATCATGCAAAGCGTGCTGGGAGTATTTTCAAGTAACGGTATGAGTATATCTATCGACGACTTTGGAACGGGTTTTTCATCGATGAACTATATCAAAAAATACACCTTAAATAAGCTAAAGATAGCCAAAGAGCTGGTTGATAATATTGCGGCAAACGAGATTGATAAAGACGTAGTTACGAGTATTATTTCTTTGGCAAAAAACATCAGCTTAAGGACGATAGCCGAAGGCGTGGAAGACGCCACTCAACTTGAAATTTTAAAAAATTTAGGTTGCAATGAAATTCAAGGATATTTTTGGGGCAAACCTATGAGTGCGGCGGACTTTGAAGAGCTTATTAAAAGCTCTATTTAAGCACGCTTTTGGATTCTAAATTTTCAAGTTTCAAAATATGTTTATCGGAATTTTTTGCTATAAGGCTTATCATTTTAGCCGTTTCGTCATCTTTTGGAACGATTAGATGAATTTTTTCGTTTAAAAATACGATGAAAATATTTTTAAGCTCGTAAATTTCGCTAACTCTATCAAAGCTAAATTTTTCGTTATCTTTGGGAGAATCTTCGTAAAATGCGATGAAATCCTCGCTTACTTCAAAATTCATACGCTTTTCGCGTTGCGTTACGGATAAATTTTTAAGCACGATTTTTCTTTTATTTTTTAAAAAAATAGGATAAACGATAAGCCAAAATAATCCGAAAGCTATGCCGATTACCGTAAAAACTTTAGTGCCGACAAGAAGATCTATTACAAATCCGGCTAGCATCGCTTCGCCCGAAATTCCAAAGGTATTTAGCAGATATTGTTTTCTGGCTTGTTTTGAAAAAAACAGTAAAAACGCCTGATAATCAAGGATATTCTCGCTTCTTAAAACGATCTCTTTTTTCATTTGCGCTCCCGAAATTTAAATTTTTTTATAATTATATCTAAAAGCAAGGAATGACTTAGTATAATTTGAGCTTAAATTACGCAGGAGAGACGTCATTTTTCTAACATCACAAACGCCTTTGTCAAATAGCCAAAAGCGTGCCGTATATTTAACCTTCGGCTTATTTTTATTAGCGCAAATTTTAGCGCTTCTAGGATCGGTGCTTATTGAAAATTTGCTTATATTGATTGGACTTAGCGTAATCGTAATAAATATTTACCGTTCGGTAATAGAGCCTAAAAATCCTAGAATTCACTGGTTGATCGCTTGTCTTAGCGTCCTGCTTTGGGCGGTTTGCGAAACTTTATGGACGCTTAATTCGCATATTTTAGTAAGAACTCAAAGCGAATACGAATACCTAAACGTATCTTATCTTTTGCCTATGATCGCCGTATTTTTTGCAGTAGGCGTATTTCTTTTTGCTAAATTTTCGGATACGGAAGAAAAATCGATCGTATTGCTCGACATCGTTAGCGTTTTTCTTTTGGTCGGCACGCTTTCTTATATTTTTTTGGATAGTATCGATATGCTAAAAGCGCTGGACGGTATAGAAAATATCGTAGCTTTATTTGCTATCGTTATAAATTTCTCGGTTTTATTCATCGTTTTAAGTGAAATTTTTACCAGCAATCTGCTTTATATCAGGGTCAGCGGCTTTTATCTTATCCTTTTTGGTATTTTATTTACTATGATAAATTTATATGTTTCTTACAATAAAATTATGATAGACGGTTACAAATTTAATTATACGTCGATATATATGATCCCTTTCATATTGCTGATGATCGGTTCGTTTTATATAAAGACCGAAAATAAGCGCGTAACGACCGCCGATATGGGTTTGGCTACGGGTTCAAAATGGTTACCGATGATAGCGGTTTTACCGCTTTTTTTGCAAAGCGATTTCGGCTCTATTTTGTGGTTGGCGGCACTGTTTTTTCTCGTTGCGAACGCGCTTATCAGCTATTATATAAAAAGCGCTATGGCGAGCAAAAAGATACTTGAACACGAGAAAATTTTGCATCAAGAGATGGAAAAGCTCATGCATGAGCGCACTAACGAGAGTATGTTGTCGATTTTAAGGCTGCAAGATATTGCGGAAAGAGACTAGTTGACGTGACTAGGCAG
>JAJQAF010000279.1:2725-8894 GCA_021203945.1 Campylobacter sp. | reverse complement strand
AAGAACTATACCGTCCGCACGAATATAAAAACAATCAACCGGGCAAACTTGTTCGCAAGGCGCATCTGTGCAGTGCTGGCATGCGATAGTCGTAGAAACTTCCTTCCCCTCAACACCGTCATTTAGCGTAATAACCTTACGGCGATATACGCCTACCGGAACCTCGTGAGCCGAAGAGCACGCCAATTGACAACCAAAACAACTAATACATCTGGTATCGTCTACAAAAAATTTCATTCTTGCCATTGTCGCACCTCCTTAACCGTTACGTGGGCTAGATTCGCCGAATTCTTTATAGAATTCAGTCTCAAAGCCCATATCATCGGCTTTTTCGATCCTACAAAGACCGGCGTTAAATTCTGAAATTTGAGTTACGGGATCAAAACCGTAATTTGTGATGGTATTTGAGCTTTCGCCTATCGTATAAGGCTTGGTTCCTTCGGGATACCTAGCACTTAAATCCACACCCTGCATGATACCCGCAAAGTTATAAGGCAAGCAGATACGATCCGGCGTAACGCTCTCGTTGTGATAGCATTTTACTTTAATCTTCGTGCCTTGAGGACTGTGAATCCATATCATATCGCGATCTTTTATGCCTTTATCCATAGCAAGCGCAGGATTTACGTAAGCAAACATTTCGGGCGTAATCGCCGACAGATACTTGCTGGTTCTTTCGATCATACCCGCACCGCTTAAATTTACTAAGCGCATTGAGCTCATTATAGTCGGGAAGTCTTTGCTCCAATCCTCTCTTTGTTGTTCGCCTTTAAATTTAACTTCAACGCGGAAGTTTCGCGGCTGATCGTCAAACGCCGGATATTTTTGAACTAAGTCCCAGCGCGGAGAATGGATAGGTTCGCGATGCTTTGGAATTTGATCTATAAATTCCCAAACTATGGCGCGAGCTCTCGCGTTTCCATAAGGAGCGACACCGGCTTCGCGACATTTTTGAAGTATGATACCGCTATAATCGGTTGTCCAATCCTCGCCAATCTTAGCTTTCTCCTCTTCGGTAAGAGTAATGCCGAGCACTTGTTCTATATTTGCTTTGGTAATTTGCGGATAACCGCCTTTTACTTTAGCGTCTTTTATAGTTACGCTTTCGTCGGCAAGCTGACTAACACCGTTATGTTCTAAACCGAAACGATTTCTAAAACCGCTTCCGCCTTGTGCGTAAGGCACGTCCGGACGATAAAGAATAGGCGTTCCGGGATGTTTTTCGTCCCAACAAGGCCAAGGAAGTGCGTAAAATTCTCCTTTAACGTCGCCGCCAATGCCCATTAAAGTATCGGGATCAAAATTTTCCCAGTTTGCCTGATGGCGTTTTAATCGCTCCGGTTGCCAACCGGTTAGTCCTATGCTTCTGCCCATTCTAGCCATTTCACGAGTAGCGTCTTCAGGCCATTCGAAACTATCTTTTACGACTTTTGGTTCGCCGTCGACAATCCTCATTTTAAGCGATTTCGTATATTCTTCGTAAAAGCCGAATTTTTTAGCAAATTCAAACATTACTTCATGATCGCCTTTGCTTTCAAAAAGCGGATCTACCACTTTTGTTCTCCACTGTCCGGCACGATTTGTAGAAACGACGACACCGGAATTTTCAAATTGAGTACATACCGGCAATACGTAAACGCCGTCTTTTCTATCGCTAAGGATGGCGACTTCATTTACAAACGGCTCGACTACTACGAGCAGATCGAGTTTCTTGACGGCTTGCTGAATTTTTGTTAAGTGAGCCATAGACGTTATGCCGGTTCCTTGAACCCAAAGAACTTTCAACTCGCCGCTTGAAAAAGTTTTTTCCTCTTTAAGAACGCCTTGCCACCATTTTGCGAGCGACCAACCTTTTTCGTTTCTCCAATTTCTATCTTCCGGGTTTTTAGGATCGTGATAATAATACTCTTCAAATTTTGTGCCTTTAACCGGCGCGCCGCCTTGTTTCGGCTCTTTCGTAGAAACGGCGAAACGTTTTACAAATTCGTCAAACTCAACGCCCCAACCCTTACAGAAGTATTTCCATGCTTTATCGGCAAGCCCGTAATACGTAGGAAGAGTGTCGGCAAGATCGCCCATATCTGTAGCGCCCTGAACATTATCATGACCGCGAATAATCTGACAACCGCCGCCCGGTTTTCCCATATTTCCTAAAACCAATTGCAGAATCGATAAAATTCTAGTATTCGAACTTCCGATCGAATGCTGCGTAATACCGAGCGACCATGCGATACATGCGGGTTTTGTAGTAGCAAAAATCGTAGTAACTTGAATAAGTTTTGCAGCCGGCACGCCCGTAACGTTTTCCACCTCTTCGGGCGTCCATCTTTCAGCCTCCGCTCTTACGGCTTCATCTACTCCGTAACCTCTCGTTCTTATAAATTCCTTATCTTCCCAGCCGTTTTTAAATATTAAATGTAACATACCATAAACAAATGCTATATCCGTGCCGGGTCTAACTCTTATATAGTAGTCCGATTTAGCCGCCGTTTTCGTATAAATAGGATCAACGACGATCAATTTTGCGTTATTTCTATCTTTTGC
Source organism: Campylobacter sp. (assembly GCA_021203945.1). Classification (GTDB taxonomy): domain Bacteria; phylum Campylobacterota; class Campylobacteria; order Campylobacterales; family Campylobacteraceae; genus Campylobacter_A. Next base: position 6,350 of record JAJQAF010000279.1, on the reverse strand, counting down.
TTGAAGAAAATGCTTCATACCGCCTACGGGATTTGCCACGGCGGGATTTGCTCCAAATACCATAATGGCTTTTGAATTTGCCGCCACGTCTCCAAAGTGATTTGTCATCGCGCCATAACCCCAAGTATTCGCCGCTCCGGCGACTGATGCGCTATGTCAAATACGTGCAACGTGATCTATATTATTTGTTCCCCAAAAGGCGGCGAATTTTCTAAAATACCAAGCTTGCTCGTTGTTAAATTTAGCCGATCCCAAAAATTCTACGCTATCTGGTCCGTGTTTTTTACGGATTTCAAGCATTTTATCGCCTATTTCATTAACGGCTGTTTCCCAGCTTATACGCTCCCATTTACCGTTTACCTTTTTCATCGGGTATTTTATACGTTGTTTGCTTTTCGTAAGGTCAATTTGATCTATACCTTTACAACAATGGCTGCCTTGTGATATAGGATGATAAACCGCCATATCTTGGCGAACCCAAACGCCGTCTTTTACTTCGGCTTCAACACCGCATCCCGCAGAACAAATCGAGCATATAGTTCTTACTCTTTTTGAGCCCGGATACGGATCGGCTACACCGTTTAACTCGTCTTTTTTCTTGATAGTTTCGTTTTCACTGCCAAAAGCTACGGCGCTTCCCGCACCGAGCGCGGCAAGTTTTAAAAACGAACGTCTCGCGACTCTTGCATTACTCATATTTAACTCCTAGTAAGCGACTTTATAATATTGCTCCCACGATTGTGTTTTCTTGTAGAGCACCTCTTTTTTATTTGATTTACCGATTACTACGCCGTTATCATCGACTTCACTCGCAGTCTTTGAAGCGCCTGCAAGAGACGTTGCCGCAACGGCGGCACCGGCTATCGTAGTAACCTTTAGCGATTTTTTTAGAAATTCCCGTCTGTCTTGTTTCATTCCGGACAACCTTTCTTAAAAACATAATATTTTTGCAAATTTTTAATCCGCTTCAGCGCAAATACGGATAAAATAGCAAATTTTACAAATAAGCCCCATTAGGGCAACTAAGATAACCCAAAATTTAAAATATGCAAAATTTAACATAATTAAGAGAAAAATGGTTTGAAATTTAAAAATAACTTTTTAAATTTTATAAAATCTTAAAAATATACAATAATTCATAAATAAAATTTACAAAAAATTTATCCAAGTTGAATACTCGGATAAATTTTGGATTTATAACGCGGTAAATTCATCCCAATGGATTTTAGATTTAGCGGTAGGCATTTTAGTTTGATAAGGTTGGCGATTTAACGCTATTTCGGCTACGCTTTGGACGCTTCTGTCTCTTAACGGGGCTTCAAGAGCTAAAAACGATCGTTCAAGAGAGAAAAAGCCTCTCATTATCGTAGTGAGCGTTCTAAAAAATTCGGCTTTTTCATGTTCGTAAAGCATATCTATAAATTCATCGACAAAACCGTTTATCAAACTCTCAAAAAGCTCGCTACTAAAGTTTTGATCTTCCGAAACTTCGTTTGCCTCATCACGTAAAAACGTAGCCATCAAAAGAAAAACAAATCCCACGAAGTCCTCGCTGCTTTTGCATTTTATCACGTCTCTACGGTATCCGCTCCTTTTTAAAATTTCTATCGTGCGAAGTCTCGCCGCCCCATCGTCGCGACCCTCCTCATAAAAGCTAATGCCAAGCGGAACGTTTATATAACTCAAATCAAATAAAACGGAATTTTGCTCCGATTTAAAAGTCTCGAAATCAAATTCCCTAAGCTTCGTAAAAGCATCCGCGCTCTCGTCGTTTAAAGGATTTTGAGCAAGCTCGTCAAGCTGCTTAAGCCAAAGGTTAAATTTTTCCGCCGTTTCGTAAAAGAAAAACGGCATAGCTAAAAATTCATAATAATAAGACCTTGCTTTTAAAATTTCAATATTTTTACTCATATATTTCTCCTCTGCGTGCGGCTTCCAGCTGAGCTTTTACCATTACTTTAGCCTTACAATCCGAGCAGCAGTAAAGCGTTTTGATTTTATCGGGCTGTCCCGAAAAATGCGGCGTCATCAAAGTAGCTATCTTTTCTACGGCTTTTTTAGTGGCGAATTCCTTACCGCACTCTATACATTTAAACAGCTCATCGCGAGCAAGCTCGTTGTAAGTAAAGAATTTCGGCTCCAGTTCAACTTTGCCTACATTTAATTTTATCGTATCTTTTTCGGCGCAACTTAGCTCGCAATATCCGCAAGCGGTGCAAATGCTAGGATTAAATTTAATAGAATTATCTTTTTTATCGGCTATAAGCGCATTCACGTTGCAAGCGCCGACGCAACTTGCGCAAAGCGTGCAGGTGTCTTGATTTATGCTAACGTAGCCGTATCGTATAGGCTCGTCGGTATAAATAGCGCCCAAATTTTCGTTACCGACTAAAAACTCCAAACGTTTTGCGAAAATTTCACGTTTAGGCAGGGCATACTCGCTGATACTATATTTGCTACCTTCGATAAATTCGGCTTTTGATAGCGCGTCTTTTAGTTGGTCTTTATTTTTTGCTACCAATACGGCCGTCTTTTTAAATTTAAGCTCGTAAATTTGATTTACTATGTCAATCGCCATCGCCGTGCCTTTAAAACGGGCGTTTGAATAAAATATTATATTTGCGCCGGTTTCTTGAAGAAGGGTCAAAAAATGAGTTTGGCTTAAAAATTTTTCGCCTTGTATTGCAAACGGCACGACGTTTTTGGGCAAACTTATATCAAGCGTTTCAAAATCGCTATTGCGAGGCAAAATCAGCGCTATCTTATCTTTATAAAGCTTGGCTACTTCTATAAACGCCGAGCGCGGTATAGGCGAATAATCGATAGATCCGCTCGGACAAACGCTTACGCATTCGCCGCAATCTACGCAGTCTATATGCGAAAAAACGAGATGCTTCGTTTCGTCCTCTTTTAAAATCGCTACGCTTGGGCATACTTCGGCGCATCTACCGCAAATCTCATGTCTTCGTTCGTGATACTGGCAGATAGTAGAGTCGTATGTTATAAAGCTTTTATACGGATAATTTGGCGTATGGGCATTTAAAAATTCCAAAATTTCATCGTCTTTTTTGCCATCTATCTCGATACAACCGCTTTGTTTTAACATATATTCGCGAGCGTTTTGAGCCAGTAAAAAGTCGCATTCTATTTCAAATTCTCCGTCTTCGCGAAGAACTATCACGGAAAGCTCGCCGACGGCGCCATAGACGAATTTTACCTCTATGTGAGTAAGCTCAATGACCTTATAGCCGTTATCTTTTAAAATTCGGGCTAAATTTTCGCGTCCGCCGTTACTTACTACGATAACGTTTTTGCCGACCTTTTTTTCGTAATCTATATCTTTTGCCAAATCAAAACAGGTCGCGCGCGCTTCATAAAGCATTAAAGTATTTTTCGCCTTTTCAAGCGTTTCTTCGCTTGAATTTTTAAGATAAAAATCGATCTCCGGCGCTATAATATCAGCCTTGAGCTTAGGCGAGTTCGATACTAAAAAATGAGCGTTTTCATCGGTGGTTACTTCGATTTGTTCGTTCAACATCACGGCTTCGCCGCCATTATTGTAAAAGCCAAATTCTTTCATCTTTGCAGCCTTGATTTATAAAATTTTCACATACTACTATTAAAG
>JAJQAF010000279.1:0-2715 GCA_021203945.1 Campylobacter sp. | reverse complement strand
TCTATTAAAGAGTTTAAAGGTTAGTTAAGCTAAAATTTTAAATTTTAAAAGTAAGTAAAAATGTGATACAATTGCACCAGTAACAAAAATTACTTGGAGAACGTATGGATTTCAAAAACCTTCCGCAAATAGATAGAATTTTAAACCTTGAGTGCTTTAAAGACGCGTTAAAACCGATACTTAGTCAAATTTCAAGAGTCGTTTTAAACGAGCAAAGAGAGCTAATTAAATTGGGTGAAACGGCGCTAAATCAAGAGCAAATCATCGAAAAAATCGCATCTGAATATAATGCTTATAAAATATCGCAATTAACGCCGATAATAAACGCGACCGGAGTTAGCATACACACTAATTTAGGACGCAGTGTAATTGACGAGCGAATTTACGAGCGAGCAAAAGATATAATCTGCTCATATTCAAACCTTGAATATAATCTGGAAAACGGCTCGCGCGGTAATCGATACGACTACGCGGCAAAACTGCTTCGCACGCTGTTTGGTAGCGAGGACGCTCTTATCGTAAATAACAACGCCAGTGCGGTATTTTTGGTATTAAATACCTTCGCAAAAGGCGGCGAAACGATAGTTAGTCGCGGCGAATTAGTCGAGATAGGCGGAAATTTTCGTATTCCGGAAGTTATGAACGCTTCGGGTACCGTCTTAAAAGAGATAGGGACGACAAACAAAACGAGGCTGAGCGATTATGAAAACGCGATAAACGAAAACACGAAAATGCTTTTAAAGGTTCATCGCTCGAATTTCGACATCGTAGGTTTTAGCGATAGCGTTGAAGCGAGTGAAATTTCGGATTTGGCAAGACAAAACAATCTGCTTGATTATTACGACCTAGGTAGCGGCTACGTCGGCGAGCTACCTTACAACTTAGGCAAAGACGAGCCCGCCGTGGATAAAATTTTACAAAGCGGCGTAAGTCTAATCAGTTTTAGCGGGGATAAGCTTTTGGGTTCGGTGCAATGCGGCATAATCCTAGGCAAAAAAGAGCTTATCGCGCGCCTACGTAAAAATCAGCTTTTGCGAATGCTACGCGTAGATAAAGTTATAATTTCGTTACTCTGTGAGAGTGCCAAGGCTTATATAAATAAAGAATTTTCACTCATAACCACGCTAAACGAGCTTTACAAAAGCACAAACGAGCTTGAAATTTTAGCAAATCTAATTAATGAAAATTTAGCCGAACCGCTTGAAATTTTAACGACGCAAACCTTTGTGGGCGGAGGAACTATGCCAAACAAAAAAATCCCTAGCATAGCGCTTGTAGTAAAGGGAAACGCTAAAAAAAACGAGCAAAATTTTAGAGCCGAAGGCGTTATAGGGCGCATAGAAAACGATAAATTTTTACTTGATTTGCGCTCGGTTTTACAAAAAGACGTAAAAAAATTAATCAACATTATAAATAAGGTAAGCAAATGAGCGTAATAATCGGCACGGCAGGGCATATAGACCACGGTAAAACGGCGCTTATAAGGGCTTTAAACGGCTTTGAGGGCGATGCGATGGCGCAAGAAAAAGAACGCGGTATCACGATAGATCTTAGCTTTTCTAACCTAAGCAGAAACGGTGAAAATATCGCATTCATCGATGTTCCGGGTCATGAAGGACTTGTAAAAACGATGATTTCGGGAGCCTTTGGCTTTGACGCTTGTTTGTTGGCAATCGCCGCAAACGACGGGATCATGCCGCAAACTCGCGAACACGTTAATATTTTAAGCTTGCTTGACGTAAATTCCATTATCATAGCCCTCACGAAAAGCGATCTGGTAAGCGCGGAAGAACTGGAAAATAAAGAGCGCGAAATCCGTGAATTTATATCAGAGTTTAAAAATTTACAAATTTTAAGCGTATTTAAAACCAGCGTCAAAGACGAGCAAAGCATAACCGAGCTTAGGAATTATCTATTTAATATAAAGCCTAAAAAACGCGACGCGGACGGAGTTTTTCGCTACTATATAGACAGAGTTTTCAGTCTGAAAGGCATAGGCTCGGTCGTAACGGGTAGCGTGATTGAAGGTAGCGTGCATAAAAATGAAAAACTTTTTAACTGCGATTTAGGCAAAGAAGTAAGCGTAAGAAGCGTGCAAATGCACGATAAATTCGTCGAAAGCGCAAGCGCAAGCAACCGTGTAGCGCTAAATTTAAAAGGCATTGAGTTAAACGAGCTCAAAAAAGGGCAACTGCTTAGCAAAAAAGGCTTTTTTAGAGGATTTAGCGAAGCCGATGCGATTGTCTTTGCGGACTTGGCGCATAATCAAAACGTAATATTTTGCGTAGGCAGTAAGCAATGCGCCGCAAAAACGCTTGTGCTAAGCAAAGAGGGTGCAAGCGCCTTTGTAACGTTTAAATTCGAAAAAGAGATGTTTTTAAAATTTAACGAACCGTTCGTGCTTATCTCAAATGCGCGCGTAATCGGCGGCGGTCGCATCCTAAATCCTATTATGGAGCCTATGAAAAAGCAAGGAAAAATTTTATTTTTAAATTCATTAAACAAACGCGACTTTAAAACGGCGTTTGAAATGCTAAAAAATACCCACAAAAACGGCTTTGGACTGATCGGCTCGTATCAGCGTTTTGCCTTATCTCACGAAGACGCGTTAAATATAGCAAAGAGTTTAAACAACGTATTTGTCGATGAAAAAGCTCTGAACGTCTATGACACGGAGGCGATTTCACGCATAAAAAGCTTTGTAAAATTTATAAT
>JAJQAF010000169.1 GCA_021203945.1 Campylobacter sp. | reverse complement strand
CCCTATATAAATGTCGCGCCCGTTTAGAACGAACGCACCGTCTTTGCTTGCCGATACTTCCCTCTCGTAAGGCTCGCTCATAAAAATTTTCTCACCTAGCGCAAGTCCGAATTTCGGATACCAGCTAAGCGCGCAGATTATTAAAAGTAGGGCGTAAAAGCCTCTAAAAATTTTCCTGAAAGATCCGTAAAACATAGCGTATCCAAAGATAAAATAAAGCGGTATGAGCCATAAAAACGGAACGTTATCTACAAAAACGGCATTAAAATATTCATTGACGCCGTAATATCCGAAATAATTATTGTTTAGTCCTACAAATAGGGTAAAAATAGGCGCTAAAACGAATAAAATTCCGATAAAAAAAGCATTGACGAACTTCATTTATATCCTTTTTTCCAAATTATATTAAATTTAAGCTTTAATATAAAATTTCAATGCTTTTGAGTTGTAAAAATTTGGGTTATGCTCGGGATATTTAAGCCGTTTAGGCTGAAATTTATAGTCCTTACGTCAATATCGTAAAGAGAGCTTAGAATTTCGTCTTTTAGCACCTCTTGGCTTTTGCCGAATTTGTAGCTTAGATCGTTTTTTAGTATCAAGGTGTTGTTTGCTACCGCTAAAGCGTGATTTGGTTGGTGCGTTGTAAAAACGATACTCGCCTTACTTTGTTCCTTTAAACTCTTGATAAGCGTTAAAACTCTGTCTTGATTTTTAAGATCAAGCGCCGAAGTCGGTTCGTCTAAAAATAGCACGTCGCTGTTGCCGGCAATCGCTCTTGCAAAAAGAACGAGCTGTCTTTGCCCGCCTGAAAGCGAGTTGAAACTTTTTTGGGCAAGATGAGAAATTTCAAGCATGTCAAGACAATCTTTGCAAATTTTTATATCGTTTTTTCCGGGTTTTGAAAATATCGAAATTTCGCGGATTCGTCCCATTAAAACTATGTCTAAGACGCTATAATCGAAAGCCACGTTAAAACTTTGCGGCAAAAAAGCGAATTTCGCCTTTGAACTTATATCGCCCTCCTTAAGAGCCAAAACGCCCATCATGCAAAACATAAGAGTGCTTTTACCTTGCCCGTTTAGACCTAGTATGCTTAAAATTTCACCGCTTTTAACGTCAAAATTTAAATTCCGAAATAGAAATTTATCTTTTTCATAATAAAACGCCGCGTTTTTGACTTCAAGCAGACTTGGCATTTGAAGCGCTCCTTTTTAGCAAAACGGCAAAAATAGGACTTCCTATGAGTGCGCAAAGTATGCTTAACGGGATTTCCGAGTTACCGATACTCCTTGCCAAATCATCTACGAATAGCATAAATATCGCTCCGATAATAAAGCAATTGGGCATCGATTTTACGTGATCGCTACCGCATAATAATCTCGTCATGTGCGGCACGACTAGCCCGACCCAGCCTATATTTCCGCTCACGCTTACCTGAACGGCTATTAAAAGCGTGCAAATAACGAGAATGCACGAGCGAAGCAAGGTTATATTTACCCCAAGAACCGTCAAATCTTCATCGCTTAGACTAAGCAGATTAAATCTATATCTCATAAGCATCAGCAGCACGACACAAGGCAGCGAAATAATAGCTATCAACGCGAGTTTATCGTAGTTTGCGCTTACAAAGCTACCCAGCAACCAGTAGATTATGTTAGGCAAAACGTTTTCGCTATCGGCGAGATATTGCACGAGGCTGGTTAAGGCGGCAAATATACCGTTTATAACGATGCCGGCTAAAATAAGCGAAAAAACGTCGGTTTTTGCAATAAATTTGGCTATGAAATAAAGCATGGCAAGCGCGAGCAAACCAAAGAAAAAAGCGAACGAGACTATATAAAATTTCCATAGTCCTATCAAAATACAAAGCGCGCCGCCGAACGCCGCGGCAGTGCTAACGCCTATGATATGAGGACCTACCAGCGGATTTTTAAATACTGCTTGCAAACTAAGTCCGCAAAGCGCTAATATCCCGCCGCAAAGGCTTGAGAGTAAAATTCTTGGAATTCTGACGTCAAAAATGACGCTGTTTGACGTTCGGTCATGTGAAATTCCGACTAAAATTTCTAAAACTCGGCTAAATTCTATGCCGTATTGCCCTGTTTGCAATGAAACAAGGCAAATTAAAATCCAAACTACGACTAGTATTAAAAACGGCATTATTTATATGAAGTTCGGTAAAATTTTTGATAAAATTCTTCCACTTTTTTATCAAAATCAACCTCGTTAAAACGCGCAGGATAAAGCTTCATCGCCAGCCATTCTTCGCCGATAGCCATCGCCTCGGCCGTCGGATAGCCCCATGCTTTTGCGAATTCCGGCATCATAAAAATTTTATCGTTCTTTACGGCGGATAAATTTTTAAGTGCGGCGTTGTCCTTTAACTCGGTCGGAACTTGTGCGAAACGTTCTTGAACGAATATCATATCCGGATTCCACGCCAGAAGTTGTTCTACCGAAATTTGTTTAGCTCCGACGATCTCTTTTTTAGCGACGTTTTCACCGCCTGCACGTTCAAAGAAAATTCCCGTGTATTTACCGCTTCCGTAGGTATTTAAATCCGGGTTCGCCATGTAAATTTTAACCCTTTTTGCGTCGTCTAAACCCGCCATTTTCGATTTAAGCCGAGTTTGGGAATTTTTAACGTAATCGATCAACTCGCTAGCCTCTTTCTCCTTATTTGCGACCTTGCCGAGCAGTTCTATGCCTTCGTAAAAGCCTTGCGTATAGGCGATTTCATCGTCTTTAAAGACGGGATTTAATTTGTCTTTTACGCTGTCGTCGGTCTTTTGAAAACTAACGCCGATTACGGGAATATTTAACTCGTCCATCTTTGCCAACTGGTCTTTTGCGATATAGTTCGTAACTATGACTACGTCGGGTTTTAGCTTTAAAACCGCCTCATAATTTATCGTTTTTAAATCGCCCGGCGTCGGCATATCTTTTAAACCGGGAGCGAGCCTAAGATAGGCTTTTCCAAGCTGCTTTTCCCAACTTTGTAAAACGCCTACGACCTTATCCATCGCGTTGATTTCGTTTAACGCGTTTAAACTTTGATGCTGCAAAACTACGATTCGCTTGACTTCATCGGGCAGTTTTACCTCTCTACCCAGCTGATCCGTTACGATACGCTCCGCAAAAAGCGGCGAAATGCACAATATGAACGCTATCGCGAATTGAAAAATCTTACTCATTATCTCTCCTAAAATTGATGTTTTATATTTTTAAAATTATATATTTGCTTATATAAAAATACGGTAAATAAAATTTTAGATAACAAAAAATATATAAAATTTTAATAAAAAAGCTAAATTTATAAAAATAGTGATTTAGGTTAAGTGTATATTTTAAATTTTCATCATATAATAAAAGATTTATTATCAAAAAGGTATGTAAAATGAGTAAAATAATGAAAACTATGGACGGCAATGAAGCCGCCGCCTATGCCGCTTACGCATTTACGGAAGTTGCGGGGATTTATCCGATTACGCCAAGCTCGCCGATGGCCGATTACACCGATGCATGGGCGGCACAGGGCAAGAAAAATTTATTTGGAATGCCCGTAAAAGTCGTTGAAATGCAAAGTGAAGCCGGTGCGGCAGGCACGGTTCACGGCTCACTTCAAGTAGGCGCGCTAACTACGACTTACACGGCTTCGCAAGGTCTTTTGCTAAAAATTCCAAATATGTATAAAATTTCCGGGCAATTACTTCCGGGCGTGATTCACGTAAGCGCGCGTTCCATAGCGGCTCAAGCTCTTTCTATATTCGGCGATCATCAAGATATTTATGCCTGTCGCCAAACGGGTTGGGCGATGCTTGCAAGCGGTTCGGTGCAAGAGGTTATGGATATAGCCGGTGTCGCGCATTTATCGGCTATCAAGGGGCGAGTGCCGTTTCTACACTTCTTTGACGGATTTAGAACAAGCCACGAAATTCAAAAGATAGAGATGATTGATTATTCTCATTTTGATAGACTTCTTGATAAGCAGGCGGTGCAGAATTTTAGAGACGAAGCGCTAAATCCGGAGAGCCCAAAAACACGCGGCACGGCGCAAAACGACGATATTTATTTTCAGACCAGAGAGCTTTCAAATCGCTTTTACGACGCGGTGCCCGACATAGTAGCCGAGTATTTGGCTGAAATTTCAAAGATAACGGGGCGAGATTATAAGCCGTTTAATTACTACGGCGATCCGCAAGCCGAATGCGTCGTAGTTGCGATGGGTTCGGTTACGCAAACGCTTGAAGAGGTCGTTGATTTTTTACGTGCTAAAGGCGAAAAGGTAGGCGTTATAAAGGTGCATTTGTATCGTCCGTTTAGCCTAAAATATCTGTTTGATGTTATGCCCAAGAGCGTGAAAAAAATAGCCGTGCTTGATCGCACAAAAGAGCCCGGAAGTCTCGGCGAGCCGCTATATCTTGATATAAACACGGCGTTTTACGGGCAGCAAAACGCTCCGATAATCGTGGGCGGCAGATACGGTTTAAGCTCAAAAGACGTCGATCCCGCACAGATGATAGCCGTTTTTGAAAATTTAAAAAAAGACGAGCCGAAAAACGGCTTTACGGTCGGAATCGTAGATGACGTTACCTTTACTTCGCTTGAGGTCGGCGAGAAAATTTCACTAAGTGACGAAAGCGTTAAAGAATGCCTGTTTTACGGACTTGGCGCAGACGGAACGGTAGGAGCGAATAAAAACTCTATCAAAATCATCGGCGATAAAACCGAGCTTAACGCACAGGCGTATTTTTCCTACGATAGCAAAAAATCGGGCGGCTATACGCGTAGTCATTTGCGTTTCGGTAAAAACCCTATTCGCTCGACATATCTTGTTTCAAACCCGCACTTCGTAGCGTGTTCGGTCGCGGCGTATCTTGAAATTTACGACGTAATAGACGGCATTAGAGAAAACGGAACGTTTTTATTAAATTCAATTTGGGACGAAAAGCAGATCGTTGAGAAATTACCCGATAAAGTAAAGAGAATTTTAGCTCAAAAAAAAGTAAATTTCTACATCATTAACGCGACTAAATTAGCTCGCGATATCGGTCTAAACGGACGCACGAATACGATTATGCAATCGGCGTTTTTTAAGCTTGCGGATATTATTGCGTTTGAGGACGCACAAAAATATATGAAAGAATACGCCTACAAAGCCTATTCTAAAAAGGGCGAAGCGATCGTGCAGATGAACTACAAAGCGATTGATGTGGGCGCGGACGGGCTTATAAAGGTCGCGGTCGATCCGTTGTGGGTAAATTTAAAAGACGATAGTAAGGTCGGCGAAAAATACGTCGGCGATAGTTTTATTGAAAACGTGGTTAAACCGATAAATGCCGCAAAGGGCGACAGCCTGCCGGTTTCGGCGTTTTTAGGTTATGAGGACGGACATTTTAAATCGGGAACTACGGCGTATGAAAAGCGCGGCGTGGGCGTGATGGTGCCAAAGTGGATAGAGCAAAATTGTATCCAGTGCAATCAATGCGCTTTTGTCTGCCCGCATGCGGTTATCCGTCCGTTTTTGATAAACGATAACGAGCTGCAAAGTGCGCCGCAAACGGTTCAGGAACGCGTCTTGGAAGCCAAAGGCAAAGAGCTAAAAGGGCTAAAATATAAAATTCAAGTAAGTATCCTAGACTGCACGGGCTGCGAGCTATGCGCGCAAAACTGCCCTAGCAAAGAAAAATCGCTGGTGATGGTGCCGTTTGAGGAGGAGCAATCGCGAAACGAGCAAGAAAACGCCGATTATCTGTTTAAAAACGTAACTTATAAAGACGATTTGATGAGTAAAGAGAGCGTTAAAGGCTCAAGCTTCGCTCAGCCGCTTTTTGAATTTCACGGAGCCTGCCCGGGATGTGGCGAGACGCCTTATATCGGGCTTATCACAAGGTTATTCGGCGAGCGTATGATCGTGGCGAACGCTACGGGATGCAGCTCTATTTACGGCGGAAGCGCGCCTTCTACGCCATACACGACGAATAAAGACGGGCACGGCGTGGCGTGGGCGAATTCGCTTTTTGAGGATAACGCCGAGTTTGGCATGGGTATGAACGTCGCGGTTGAGACTATCCGTCACCGCATAGAAGATATAATGTTAAGCACGAAAGATAGCGTTCCAAATGCGCTTAGCGCGCTTTATAACGACTGGTTGGAATTTAAAAAGGACAGCGTAAAAACGGCTGAGATAGCTAAAATTTTAATACCGATTTTAGAGCAAAATTTAAACGTTGGCGGCGTGAGCGAAATTTTAAGTCTTAAAAAATACTTAGTCAAAAAATCACAATGGATTATCGGAGGCGACGGCTGGGCTTACGACATCGGTTTTGGCGGACTTGATCACGTCTTGGCAAGCGGTGAAAATATAAACGTGCTCGTGCTTGATACCGAAGTGTATTCAAATACGGGCGGTCAAAGCTCAAAATCAAGTCGCGCAGGCTCTATCGCGCAATTTACCGCGTCGGGCAAAGCGGCTCAAAAAAAGGATTTAGGCTATATCGCGATGACTTACGGCAATATTTTCGTAGCTCAAATAAACTCAAACGCAAGTCAAGCCAATACCATTAAAGCGATGATAGCGGCGGAAGCATACGACGGACCGAGCCTTGTAATAGCTTATTCGCCTTGTATCGCACACGGCATAAAGGGCGGCTTGTCGCATTCCGGAGATCAAGCCGAACTAGCGACAAAATGCGGCTATTGGCCGACGTATATTTATGATCCGCGCCTTATCAAAGAGGGCAAAAATCCGCTGAAAATCAACTCTAAAGAGCCAGATTGGTCGCTTTACGAGCAGTTTTTGCTAAATGAAGTGCGCTATAACTCCATTAAGAAAACAAATCCGCAGCACGCAGATGAGCTTTTGATAAAAAATAAAAACGATGCCAAACGCCGTTATCGTCAGATCAGACGCCTTGCAAACGCCGATTTTAGCGACGAGTTGGAGCAAGAAGCCCCGGTGCAAACCGACGAATAAATTTAACCTAGCCGCGTAAAATTTAACATTTGCGCGGCTTTAACCTCTCTAAATTTAATCCGTTCGTAACGAATATCTCTCGCAAAACCGCTTAGTTTATATATAAATTTATGATAAAATTTAAACTTCATTAAAAGGGTTAAGATATGAAATTTCACAAAACTACGGCTAAAGCGCTAAAATTTAAATCCGTTTTACTGATCGTTTTTGCTATTTTCGCCATAAATTTACACGGCGGACAAGATATTTTGATGAAGCCAGAGCTGGTTATGAAAAAGGGAATTTATTACGAAAAAGGAGCCAGAATACCATATAGCGGGGTTTTGCACCTATATAGCTACTGGATAGAAGATATGTATGATCATATAGTAGGCGGGGTATTTATCAAAAGAAGAGAGCCTAAAAAAGTCGCGCTATTTCGCAAAATACAGGTCAAAGACGGAATTGCGTTTGAGATGAGAGAGTATGACGAAAAGGAGCGGCTAGTAGGCAGATACGCTATCAAAAACGGCGTAAAAGAGGGTGAGGCGACGATGTATTGGTATAGCGACGGTAGCGTAAGGGAAAGGGGCGAGTATAAAAACGATAAGCGTGAAGGCGAATTCGTAAGCTACTACGAGGGCGGCGGTGTGAGAGAGAGGACGAAATATATAGACGGCTTAATACAAGGCGACGTGCTGGAATATTATAAAAACGGCGCGTTAGAGTGGCGAGTGCCTTATAAAGACGACAAAAGAGAGGGGCTAGGAAAGGAATTTTACAAAAACGGCGCGCTATTAAGCGAGGTAAATTACATAAACGATAAGCGCGAGGGCGTGGAGAAAAGCTACTACGAAAGCGGTGCTTTGAGGGCGCAAACTAGCTATAAAGATAACGAGCGAAACGGCGGCGCAGTTTTTTACTACGAGAGCGGCGCGGTAAAATCACGTTCAAACTATAAGGCAAACAGACTGGACGGCGAGGCTAAAACCTACTACGAAAGCGGCAAAATCAAAGGCGAATACCGATATGAAGACGATTATCAAACGGGCGTTGGGGTTGATTATTACGAAAACGGCAAGGTATATGTAAGGGCAAATTTTGAACGCGGCGCTAAGCACGGATTTTACGAGCGTTTTCATAAAAACGGCTCGTTAGAGGCAAAAGTTTGGTTTGAAAACGGCTTGGAAAGCGGCACGGCGGAGCATTTTTCTAACGACGGTAAGCTAGAAGCAAGGGCGGAATTTGAACGCGGACGGCTAATATCCGTCAAGAAATACGATAAAAACGGCAATCTCGTAGAAGAGAAATTTGACGAAAAGGGCTTGGCGCGCGAGTAAATTCGGCTTGCGGGTCGCGCTTTGATAGATATTAAATTTAAAGGGAGTTTATGAAAAAAATCGGTCTAATCGGCGGTATGAGCTATGAATCCACGATTACGTATTATGAGCTAATCAATAGGAAAATTAATGAGCGTTTGGGCGGGTTGTCAAGCGGTGAAATCGTGCTAAGTAGCCTAAATTTTGAGAATATAGAGAGATTGCAACGCGAAAACAGATGGGAAGAGGCGGGCGAAATTTTAGCCGCCCATGCTAAAATTTTACAAGACGCAGGCTGCGATTTTATCTTTATTTGCACCAATACTATGCATAAAATTTACGATCAAGTGCGCGCCGCCGTGCAGATACCGATAATTCACGTGGCGACTGCGACGCTAAACGAGCTAAAAAGGCAAAATATAACTAAAATAGGGCTTATCGGCACGATTTATACGATGAGAGAGAATTTTTACAAAAACGTTTTAGCTGATGGCGACATCAAGGTCGTTTTGCCAAGCCGCGAAGAGATGGTCGCAATAAACGACGTGATATTTAACGAGCTTTGTTTAGGTAAAATTTTGTCCTCTTCGCGTGAGAAATTTTTACAAATCATCTCAAATTTAACCCGAAACGGCGCACAAGGCGTGATACTGGGTTGCACTGAAATCGGACTTTTGATCAAGCAAAAAGATACTGACGCAAGGCTATTTGATACGACTTTGATACATATAAACGAAGCGGTAAATTCGGCTTTATCCTAGTAATAGGCTTTTAATTTATCATTGCCGGTATTCCAAAATTTAAAGCATACTTAAAGACTATTTTTGAAATTATAAAAGCTATAAATTAGCTAAAAAATGCAGATATAAGAATTTTATTATAGGCACTAATTTTTTAACACTAGT
>JAJQAF010000079.1 GCA_021203945.1 Campylobacter sp. | reverse complement strand
CTTCATCCTATCCCAAAAGTTATCCTTATAAAATTTAGCGACCGTTCTTTGAATGCTCTCATCGTTATAAAGCCTTATTGATACGGCTTTTACGTCATCTTTTGTGCGCATTAGGTTATGAATTATGCTCCAACCCTCCCAAAAAGGATTAGCTCTTTCATAGATACCCATAAAGGTATATTCCTCCTCAGTGGGATTTTTATGCAGGGCATCCTTCGGGCTACTAAACTCCAGCTTAAATAAAAGCTGTAAAGCCTTATAAAAATCAACCATTTATAGCCTCCCCATTAAACTTAACCCTCTCTTTATGCTCGCCTTTTTTGCCTAGATTAAAGCTCTCAACCGGACGATGATAGCCCATTATCCTAGTCCAGACGGTGCATCTTGTCCTTTTACTTGTGTTCTTTAATAAAATATCTTTACTTTGTTGCACCATTTATTCCCCCTTTTCTAAATAATCTATGTAAATCTCAAGCTCCCTAGTGTATTGATACCAGTCCAAAAGTAACAAGCTTGCTTCGTTTTCATTGTTTGCGCTGCGATTAAAGTCCATATAAGGCCTGTTATGTAATTTAGGCAGGGGCTTAAGGGTTTGTATCTGCGTAGTTACCGCCGTCGTGCCGCAACCGCTTAACAACATTGTTGAGGGTATCAATACAGGTAGCATTATTATCTTTAACAATCCTGTCTTTATATCTTGTAACATATCTAACCTCCTTAGTTCTTTTGTTCTGGGCCTCGATTAAAGCTTGTGCCTGCTTTTGATAGAGCTCTCTAGTGGAATTTAACTCCTTTGAGAGAGCCCCGTTGTTTGCTATTACCTTATTTAAGCTGCTCTTGGTTTGCCCTAACTCCGCTTTTAAGTTATCTCTTTGATAGGCTACAATTACCAACCCCGCTGCCAGCGCAAGGCTAGCATATAAACTTAATCTGTCAAACATTATGCAAACTTTCTGTTCAAATCAAAAACACTGTCTTTTACCTCTTTAAGGTCTGTTTTAATCTCTTTTATCTCATCCCTTGTAGTGGTTCTAAAGGCTATTAATATCTCCTTTAATACCTCGTTATGAGAATTACTGGCTTGTAAAAGCTTCTCTATCCTGTCCCCTCTTGCCTTTTCCTCATCTATAAACCTATTTACCAGGTCTTGCTGAGCTTTAGAGAGCTGCTTTTGATTATAGATAAGATAGAGCACAAACATAACAAGTATGCCCACCGCCCCTAGCTTATCCGCAGCCGTAAGTAGCTCAACCGTTAGATGAGGGACTGTCTCTAAAACCTCAAATTCTCCCACTCTTTTTACCTCCTATATTTAACCTTATGATATACCCTGCAAGCAACATAAAAAAGCTTTACTTTCCAGCTTGCTACTCCTAAAGCACTCATAGCCTCTTTAAGGACTTCGTCGGCTATCTTATAATCCCCTTTACTCTTTGCCCAATCACAAAGGTAATCGTGGATTACTATTCCACTTAGATACTCCGGGCTATTTGGTGGAAACAAGGACCAAAAGGCTCTAGGGGTGTTTGCCCCGTTAGTTAGATAACCTTTTGGTATTTTTAAAGGGGTGGGTCCTCTAAAAATACCCCCACAAAAAGGCTTGGCGTATTCCGGCAACGGCACGTAATAATCCTCGACCAGCTCGAATTTATCCTTTGCATAAGGTTTTACAACCACTCTTTTTAGCTCCATTTAATCTCCTTTACTTCATCTATGCTTTTTGCATTGTTTAAAGCTTCCTCAAGCTCCCATTTCTTATGATATAAGCTGAGCCCTTTTAAGCCTATAGCTGCCTTAATCTTATTAAGCTGCTCTAGGTTTAACTTTTTAGTTGTGTTGTCAGCCATTCTAAAATCAACTTCCTGTCCGCTTGCCTCACAAACACTGATGAGAGCTGCTATATTTATCATATACTGATTACCTGCATCCACTTCACCTATGCCTTCCGCTTCGCAGATACATTTTTGAGTATCTTTTGTAATAGCCTCTTTAATCTCCACTAGCTTTAGGGCCTTTGCTTCCTCTAAACCAATATCCTCAAATGTATAGGTAACCCTACATACGCTGCTTTCTTCGTTTATAAAGCTTTTTAGCTTCTTATAGGGCTCGAGGGCATCATCAGGTGTTTGAGCCTCTATAACCCTCTTGTAACCATAACTTATTAACTCCTCGTCGCTTAGACGAGAGACTATTAAAGTTACTTCGTCCGTTTGGATGAGCTCTATTTGCTCTATCTCTTTTGTCGTTATATTAAAAAGCCTCATCGTTATTTCTCCCTTGCCGTTATTTTTATTTTTTGCCAGCCCGTTATATGGCCTGCCTCACCTATACCTAAGACGTTATTAACAAGCTTAACTCGTAGCTGATACTCTCTTGTATATAACTTGCCCCCTGATAAGCGTTCATTAACGCGAGCAATAACAGTAACGTCTTTGCTAATCGAGGTGTCCATAGTTACAGTTACATTGCATCTAAATTCCAAGTATAACTGAGTGTCATAATCATCAGTGCTCAGCTCAATAGCTAATATACCATCAAAACCTTCGTTAAGTTTCTCAAGGGTTATCAAAGAGGCCCTAGCACTAGAATTATAAAGCCCGCTTGCGTTTTTGTTGTCATAGAGCACCCCTGTTACGTTTGGGCTCTTTGCCTCCGTCAAAAGCATATAGTGCATTACTAGACCTTTCTCATTATTATATGGGTATTGCTAAGAACAAAATAAGAGAAAGCCTGAGCTTTATCAAGACCGGTCGGCACTTTGTTAAAGATGAGATTAGGGGCGTAACCTGTTATCTTTGTGTCCGCACCATTTATTATAATAACCCCACTTTGTCCTCTTATGCCATTTTGTAAAGTAAGAACTCCATTATCGCCGGGAGTTAGCTCAAAGTTATCGGCTAGGTTTAAATCCACGACAAGGCTATTTTTGTTTAAAATTCTGTTGGTATGGATATATTCCCAGTCTCCCCAAACGCCTATTGCGCTATTAGCTCTTACCCAAATCCTAGAGCTATCCGCAAAAGAAGTTAAGGTTTGCTTTATCCAGTTACTATCTATTCTCTCTACTATTAAAAATCCGTGAAGTTGTCTTTCTTTAAACGTAGGAGGCAACGTCCCTGCCGTGTCTGCGTGGCTTACCCTATAAAAGCCTGTAGGAGTATCAAAGCTATCTATGTTGCTTAAAAGCGGAGACGCGTTATTGGCTATGCCCGTATCTGTTTTAGTTAGATATGACGAGGCGGCAAGCCCGCCTAATTTGGCACTATCGCCGGCTTGGGCGGTTTTATCAAGCTTATTGTTTAAAGCCGTATTTACGTCCGTCATTTTAGCGTAAGGACTTAAGTCGTATGTCTTAATATCGGTCTTTAAAGCGTATTTATCGGCTGTTACGTTGTTTAGCTTAGTGCTATTTTGCGCCGTATCCGCTTTGCCTAATTTTGTGTCTATGCTTGCGTTTAAATCGCTCTTAGCTTGTGCTAAATTTGCCGACAACTCATTTTTTAAATTTGTCGTATCGTTATCCTTGATTGATTGTGCCAACTGCTCTTTTAAGCTTTCCAGCTCGCTAAATAACGCTTGAGATTTTTTTAAGTTCTCATATATGTCCGCATTTTTTAGTAAATTTTGCGCTTGCGTTAATAAATCGTAGCTTTGGGCGTTTAGCGTGTTTAGCTCCGCTCTTTTGGTTTCAAATGCGTTTAAATCGTTTGTCAATCTTTGTTGCTGTTCGTCTATTTTTGCGCTTATCTCGTTCATTTTTAAGATTATGCTATCGGAGGTTACATCGCCGCCGCCATTACTATTTTTTATCTCTTTTACTAAGCTTTCAATCTCGCTTAGTTCGTTTAAAAGCCATTGTAAGGCTTCCAGCGTTTGATTTGCAAGCTTTAGTTCATTTATGCTTAGCATTTGCGTCCTTTTTCATATTCTGTTTGATTTGCCTGAATTTTTCCGCGTTATCTTTAAAAAATTTAAGTAAATCAAATCGGCTAAGTTCTTTTAGGATTTGACTTTGTTTGGGCGTAAAGCTGAAATTACCCATACTATCCCCTATGTTTTGCTATATAGTCGGCTATGGTTTCAAGCGCCAGCCTCCTATAAAATTCATCTTGACTAAGTAAAAATATGACATAGTTTATTACGGCATAACTTAGGCTCTCATCTATTTGCAAATGCTCGTTTTTATCGCTGAAATTCGGCTTACTGGGTATGATTAAAAATATATCGTCATTAACATTGCGATATATCGCTTCATTGTTTCTTGCGCCTCTAAGCAGTTCGCCCGGTTCGCATTTATCACAGATAAAAAGCATAGCTTCCAAAAACAACTCACTTAGCAGATTATCATCAGGGAGCTTTTTGCCCCCAGTGATTTTATGCGCCAGTATCTCTTTAGCACGGATACAAAGCAAGGTTAAGCCTTTAAACCTACGCCGATTGCAAAAGCCTCCGGATTTCTAACCTCTAAACAACTTTCGGTATAGTATCTCTTTTGTTTAGCCGTTTTTGAAGTTTTAACCTCCTCTATCTCAGTCGGGGCGAATAAGCCGTGTTTAGCATAACTAAAATCGCCGGCTATCAACACGTCGTCCAGCTTATATTGAGCGGATAAAAAGCGATGAAGTCTAAAATTTATCACGCCGAAGTCGGTTGAAAGACTTACGACGCTAGTGTTTAGCTTAGTTTCGTTGCCGAATTGTCTTTGGGCTATCTTATTTATAGCTTTTTTAAGCTCCGCCCCGATAAAGACGTCTTTTGGTGTTGCACCGCTATCCCAAATTCTTTGCAGAATTTGGTGTATTATGTCCTCTGTGAGCGTGGTTGCTGTGCCCGTCCAATTGCCCGAAGTGTCGTATGCTAAAACATTACCACGCTTGCCTGAGCTAAAGGTGTTCGCTCCATTTGCCACATAGTGAAATAGCCCTGCCATTTCGCCCGCAATACTATCCGTTCTTGCCGTCGGTGCTTTAAAAACGCTTTTTTTAACGTCGCTATCTCTGCCTAAGCCGAATAGTGCGTATTCCATATCCAGCTTATGTTCTTTTGCCTTTTTTGCCGTTTGATACTCCATCTCTTTGCCGCCGTAAGTTAAAGCGTGTTGCATAGTCTTTGATACGCTTACCTCATTTGTGAAAATTTGCACGTCGTTATAAAGCGATTGCTTTGTGCTTTTTTCATCGCCTACGAAGTCGCTTATTTCAAGTTGAGCGTTTTTCTTCGGCGGTCTTATGGTGTCTGTTATCCAGCTATGTTTTACGCCTTTAACGGTGCTTGTGCCTATAAGACTAAGCATAGGCGTTTCCTCCGCTCCGATCAAGATGATACTATCATATACGCTAGGCTTTAAGCCGACTCTTTGTGTTGCCGGTGATTGAAATCCGGTTGAAGTGATTGCCATTGTTTAGCTCCTTTTTTGGTAAATTTTATGTATTATGACTTTTTACCAGTCCATTTTCTACTACAAAAAAAGACTATTTACTAAATTTAAAGCAAAATACTCCGCTAATTATTTTTATATCGTTTTAGCATTTGGGGTAGCGTTTGAGCTTCTTTTCGTAAGACCGGGTTTTTAAACTCAAATTTCTTGCCGTCTTTTAGATTTCTATCAGAATAAAATGTTATGATTTCATCAGGCATAGGAGGGCGGGAGTGAGTCGCCGCCTCTGCCGGTTTATTTATCACAAGCCTAAAATTTACTCCATTTTCACTCCACTCATAAAGACTTGCGCCGTTTTTATCAATAAAAGGGTCATATTTAGCTAAAAAATTACGCACACTCAAACCCAATTTTAGCAACTCTTGTTTAGTTATATAACCCTCTTTGCTTTCATCTTCCATATGTGCTATGCGTATATGTTTGCCACCTTTATTTTTATTGCCCTTTTCAAACATTAATGCTTCTTTTAAATTTTCTAAATCTTTAAATACTCTTGTTGCATTCTTGCCATTATAGGTTACATTATAAACGCCACGTATTTCATTTTTAACCGCTTCATCAGATACTATAAGATGTCTTAACTCTGCCGATTTTAATGCCGGATATTTTTTAATAGCACTAGCCCAGCCGTCTTTTAAGGCGTCCGTTACTTGCTCTTTTACTATTTGCTTTATCTGCGGATTTTTAGCGATAAATGCCTGTGCTTTCATAAAGCTCGCCGTTCCAGCCGCCCCGCCTAAAAAGCCTAATGCAAATTTCATAGGGTCAATGCCGATAACATTACCGTTTTTATCACGCTCCACGCCTGCGATACTTCCGCTTAAAAGCCCTGTGCCGATTAAGTTATGGCTACTGATATAAGCCCAATCGGTGCTTTTATCTTTGCCGTCTATATTTTTTAAACGCTCGTTTTCAATAGCTCTGCTTGCTTCATCTGTGAAATTTTCTATTTCTTGCACGGTTTTGGTTTTGCGGTTATAGTCATAGCCTTGATAATCTCCACCCTCCAAATCATTTTTAAGCTTTGTTATAAGCTCACTATCAGCCTTGC
This sequence comes from Campylobacter sp., assembly GCA_021203945.1. Classification (GTDB taxonomy): domain Bacteria; phylum Campylobacterota; class Campylobacteria; order Campylobacterales; family Campylobacteraceae; genus Campylobacter_A. The sequence goes on along the minus strand of JAJQAF010000079.1, from coordinate 2,694 downwards.
CGCTTCTTAATCTGCTCACGTCTTTTTTTGAGATGGTAAAATCGGAATTATAATTTTTCTCGGTTAGTGTCGGTATGCGTTCCCATTCCCAGCCTTTGCCGTTGTTATATGAATTTATATAGCCCTTTTGGACTAATTGATTACCGTATCTTATCTGTGTTGCATAAATATCCGCTCTATCGTTTAAAAAGCGTTCTACGTCATATTCTTTATTCAGCTCTTTTAGTGCTTCGTTTAAACTTGTATCTTCTTGTGTGAAAAGCTTATTAGCGTTTCTTGCCTCTTGCCACCGCTTGGTAAGCTGTATTCTTTTATTGTCCGTTAGCTCTATGCCTTTTGCTTGCACGGCTTTAATGTAATCATTCGGTGTTTTAAATTCAGCAGGGTTTAAAGGGGATTTTGATAGATTATTTTCATTAAAAGCTAGGGAATGTGATTTTTCACCAGCCGTCAGTCCGACCTGACTATCGTCAGCACGTTGGAGTGTAGGGTGCGGCGCCCCTACCCCTAGCTGTTTTTTATTGCTTTCTTGTAATCTTTTTAACTCATTTGTATTTGAACTTTTTGTGATGTGTCCTGCTATACCATTTTCTTTACCGATTGCCATTTTCCCTAATCCGCCGCTATTCAATTCCTTTGCTATTAAAGCCATATCGGGGCGGTTATTTTTGAAAAAATGCGTCGGATTGTTTTTTATCTCAATTAGCAGACGATAAACATCGGCGGGCTTTTTAAAAAATTCAGGGTGTTTTTGTTGTAGAATAAACAAATTTGCAGATAATTCATTGTTGTTTATCTGCGCCAATTCTTTTACCCAATCATCTATGCTTACTTTTACATTGTAATCCGTCTTTGCCGCTCCCTCTTTTTTCATCATAAAATTTTCGCCCTTAAGCGTGTTTTGACCTATATCGTCCTTACTTTGCCTTACGATTTGCCTTGCGTGCGGTATGACTTCATCTCTAAACACTTTAAGGGCTTTTACCGTATCGCTGTCTAAGTTTTTAAGCGGTATTTCATCAATATTTTTAATAACGATATTTAAATCGCCTGCATTTTTTAAAGCTCTTGCTATGTGATTTTTAAGAGCTTGATTGTTGCCTAGCATAGGTATTAACGATTTTAGCTTATTAACTAAAAAATTACGACGCATCGTTTTAATGGCACTTGATACGTGTGTGCTTGGTCCTTGATTTAGCTCTTCCGTCTTTGGCGTCATCTGCCTTATGCTTTTTAGTATTTCGCCCGTGTTTTTTAGTATCGGTAAATTTTGTTCTAAACCGGCTTTTATGCTTAATGCCCTATCGCTTGATAATGGTAGCTTGCCGATTTGCTCGTATAAGCCTTTAAAATCGGTTATGCCGTCTTTTGTATAGCGGTCCAGTAAGCCGTTTAGTAGTGAGCTTTCCAGCTGTGCGGCTTCTTTGTTGTTTAGTGTGCTTAAAGCTTGCTGTAAATTTAAGCCCGTTTGATTATCCGCTCCTTTTATCATCGCATTTAATAAATCATCGCTATTTTTAAATCCGCTTGTTAAACGTTTGTAAAGGTCGCTTTGCTCTAACTCTTTGTAAGCTTTATAATCGCTTCTTGCCGTTTTTAAAAGCTCGCTTGCTTTAACGCTTAAATTCGGATTTGCCTTTTCATATTGAGCGAAAAGATTTTCAACGCTTGCGTCTATTTGATTTTTAATCTCCGATAAGATTTTTATGCGGTCATAGCTTGGCGTATCTGCTATCTTGCCGAGTTGCGATATATCGTGGCTGATATAGTTGCGAGCTTTAATAAGTCCGTTAAAGCCTTGATTATCGGTTAAAAGCGTTGAAATTTGTTTAACATATCCGCTTGCTCCCGGTAAGCCTTGTTTTACGGCTTTGAGTAGGTCAAATTTTGCCTTTGCCAAATCTACGCCGACACTTTCGTCAAATATGCTTCCTAATTCTTTCATTACTTGAGCGTATTCGTCTTTAACTCGCTTTTCGTATCGCTCTAAAATTTGCGGTGCCGGTGTGCTATCTTTTAGCTCTTGTTTGATAGCTCCGGCGGTGTTTTGATTTAGATTTGTTAAGATTTTACTACTTGCTTCAAATGCGTCCGGGTCTTCGGCTATGGCTTGGGTTATTATTTTAGCTCCGTTATCGTGAGATAGCGAAGTAAGTAGCATATCGGCTTCTTGCTCGCTTAACTTTTCTTTGCCTTGTATTATGCGTTTAATGCCCTCTTGAACCGGGATTAAAATTTTATCGTTAGCGTAATTTATACCTTTGTTTAGCTTTTGGCTCTTTGTTTGCGGTATGCTAAAACTTGCGTTTGAGTTTGCAAAGTTATTAAAAGCGTCGTCCCCTAAGCTTTGCCTTGCTTTCGTGTTTGCCTTTAACACTTCGTCGTCTCCGCCTAATATTTTTGCCAACGCTTGCTTTGCTCCGCTTGCATTATCCGTAAAAACGTGCGAGGCTACCTTTGAAGTGGGTAAAAAATCATATGCTTTGCCCGCATATTCGGCTACGTATGGCATTGCCTTTTTTAAGCTTGGTGTAGCCGCCTTTAACATTTTGCCGCCCGCCCCAAAAACCGCCGAGCCTCCTAAATCGTCTAAAAATCTTGCTCCGCCCGCATTTACGGCTTGATTTAAATCTATGTTATTATTTATGGTTTGTTGTGCCGGGGCGTTGTCTATGATACCGCCTAATCCTGCTC
>JAJQAF010000166.1:4863-9250 GCA_021203945.1 Campylobacter sp. | reverse complement strand
GGTTAAAAATATGGGCCTATGCGTTTATAAAGATAAAGGCTCTTTTTTCATAATAAATCAAGGAGCTTTAACTTACGATGACACTGATTAAAAATAAGTATATACTCCGTTCTTGAATTCTCAAAAAAATTTCGTGAAATTTTAAAGTATTTTTGTAAAGATTAACATGCTTTAAAAATATCCGAATTTACTAAAATTTCTCGTGTCGGCATAGAATTTTAATGAAATAGATGAAAGCTACTTCACAGCAATGGCAAACGTGAGTGCTTAAATGTATATTTGCAGAGATTAAAGACGGCACATTATAGAATAAAACACTGCAAAAGGTAAAAATCATATCAATGATATAGAGAATTTTTACTTTCGTTTAAAAGAAAATGAGTTTAGATATAATACTAAAATCAAAAGGGAAAATCTATATTAAAATTCTTTTGAACTTAATAAGATAAAATCTTATTAAGTTATCTTGAGGTTTAAATTTTAGGCTAACCTTTTCTTAGAAGATAGGCGAAAGTCGTTTCCTATCTTAGCGCAAACACGCTAAGCTACCGCTAGCAAGCGCTTTGTTTAATCGCGTTCACAGTTGAAAAGCATAGTGTTACGAGCGAAAAAACGCTTTGATTAGAGCCTAAATTTATCAAGTATGTTTAAAATTCTAACTATTTTTGCCCGATGTTATAAAAAAATCCGACTATTTGTTTAGCCAAACGCTGCTTAAAATACGGCCAAATATAGCTTTTCGAATATGTGTTTCCACCTTGAGATAACGTAATATTCGTAGTTTTATCGCCTACATCTTTTTGTCGTATTAAAACGCTTGCCTGCATCGTATAAAAATAGCTACTAGTTACGAAATCATCGTCAAACGGAAATCCGAAAGAGTAGCCGAACATACCAAACGGGCGTCTGCCAAAACCGTATCCCATATAAAATCTGGAGTCAAAATCACGCCTTGTCAAGCGATCAAAGCTTTGAACGTCGCCTAGCACGACAAAATCGGCCTTTGCTATATCTGTCGTATGAATAAAGCCGTTTTTAGAAAACTCGGCTATTATGTCGCTATTTACGTCTTCTCCGTTTGCGCTATTTTTAAAATTTACAAATACGCTCGCGTTTGCGTCTTTTGTCATTATAAATATCGGCGCACTCGTTCTAGACGATACGCTCGGCACGCCTGATGCGCATCCTACAAATAAAATCGAAACAAATATAATAAATAACGCTCTCATGAAGGCTCCTTTATAGAACGGATCTTATCGCGCTCTCCAATACGTTCTTCGGCGTAAGTCCGATAAACTTACCGGACATTTTACCACTTTTATCAAAAAAATAAACAACGGGCACTCCCGTCACGCCGCCGACGGCTTTACTAAAATAATCGACCGAAATTTTATCGCTGGTAGTTTTAAATTCTACGGCGTGCTCTTTTAATAAAGCCATATCCTTATCAAAACCTTTACTAGGTCCTAAAATGCCGATAAATTCTATCTTGTCTCCGTATTCTTTATATAGTTTGTTTAGATCGGGTATCTGCGCTTTACAAACTCCGCAATCCGTTCCGAAAAAGAAAAGCGCATAAGGTTTATCGCCTATTTGCAGACGTCGCTCGGTAGGGAAAAATCGCGTATCCACGCCGTTTGGATCGTTTAACGTTATATGATGTTTATCATACTCTTTTACACATCCCGCTAGCGTCAAACTAATAAAAACAAGTAAAATTTTAATATAAAATTTCATTACGACTCTTTTTTAATAGTGCGAATTTGCTCTAATTTACCGTGCCTTAGATAGACGATTTTATCACCGTATTCGCCAAGCTCGGGGTTGTGCGTCACTAGCAATATCGTCTTACCCTGCTCTTTTAGTTTGCAAAATAGATCAAGCACTACTTTTTCATTAGCCTCGTCAAGGTTGCCGGTCGGCTCGTCGGCTATCAAAATTTCAGGATCGTTTATAAGCGAACGTGCGATACAAAGGCGTTGCTGCTCACCGCCGCTTAGTTGGCTGGGTCTGTGAGTGAGACGATGAGTAAGACCGACTGCTTCAAGCACCTTTTTGGCGTCCTCTTCATCAACGCTACTATGATAATACTGCGCTATCATCACATTTTCAAGCGCACTGAGATACGGCACGAGGTGAAATTGCTGAAAAATAAGCCCTATCTTTTCTCGTCTAAATTTCAAGGTGTCCTCGGCATTTAGGTTGCCGGCGTCATCTCCGCCTAGCATATAAACGCCTCCGGTCGGCGTATCCATTAAAGACAGGATATTTACAAGAGTGCTTTTGCCGCTACCGCTTGGGCCCATTACGCTGACCCATTCTCCCTTTTTAACTTCAAAATTTATATCCTCAAGCGCGCTAACGTCGCCGAATTTTTTACATATGTTTTTAAGCTCCAGTGCATTTGACATACTATTCTCCTCTTAGCGTATCCGCCATTTTATTATTAAGTGCCCTTTTAATAGGGTAAAACGCCGCTACCGCAGCGAATATGAGCGATATGATTACCGCGGCAGGTATGCTTAAAATTCTAAAATCAATACTTGAATTAAATATCGCATAGCCTAAAATTTGAGCCAGCAAATACCCTAAAAACGCACCGATCAGCGCGGAAACGAACGCTATGGTAAAGGTCTCGTAACCAAAAAGCTTCAGCACGTCTTTTTTACCGGCGCCGATCGCTCTTAGAAGAGCTATTTCACGCGAACGAGATAGCAAAATCGCACTTAGCGTAGTATTGACGCACATTGAGGTAATAAGCAAGATGACAAGACTTACAAGCGCCATTAAAAGCTTTATCTTTTCAAGTATAAAGCCTTCGGATTTCGAGACTTTCGCCACCGGTTTTGCGGTGATTTCGTCGTTACTTAGTTGCTTTGATATAGCGGTTATTTCGTCGAAATTTCCAAGCACGACGGCTTCGGCATAGTTTATTTTACCTTGCTTTTTCGCTATTTTTTGCGCAAGAGATAGCGATGTTATAAGAAGTGCGTCCTCTTTATCGCCGCTTGCGACAATACCCTTTATCTTTACGTTTTCGCTATCGTTTGCGCCGATGGCTCTTATTTCTATATTGTCACCCGTTTTAAAGCCGGCTTGCCTGGCAAGATCAACGCCTATCAATACGTTTTTATCGTCGAAATCAACGTTTATCATCGTTCCGTCGCGCACTTCCAAAAACGGCTTTACGGCTTTAAGCTTGCTAAATTTAACGCCCATAACGATAGCGTTCGTAGGTCCGATATTTGTTTGCGTAAATATATAGCCGCTATCTCCGAGCAGCTTCTCCGACGGAATTTTAGCTATCATCGAATTAAAATTTTCCTCGCTAATATCGTCGGTCATAGCCATATTTACCGGCGCGAAAATCATATTCGCCCCATACGTTTTGAGCTCACGCGAAACTTTTGAATCAATATCCAAATAAACGTTTATAAAAGCGCCGCATACGCATGCGCCGAGCAAGATGGAAACCACGATCACCATAACTCTGGACGAGCCGTTTTTTAGGCTTTTATATACGGTATTTAAAAAGAATTTGCTATTTGCGGTCATATAACACCTCCGCAGGTAGTAAATTTATCACGTTTCTCATAGGTATCAGCGAACCGACGACAGAGATAAGCAGAGCAAACGCCACGCTTATAGGAAGTGCTATCCACGCGATACCGATTCCGTGTGAAAATATCGCATAAGCCATCGCGTAGCTTAACGCGTATCCTAAAAATGCACCTAAAATTCCCGCGACAAACGCTACGACAAGACTTTCGCTCGCAAAAAGCGTGTAAATTTCAAAGTTGCTGGCACCTATCGCCTTTAATAATCCTATCTCTTTCTTGCGCCTATAAATTTCGCTAGTCATCAAAGAGGTTATTCCGATAGCCGAAACGACTAGGGCGAGTATGCTTACTATTCCCATCAGGCTTTGGATTTTCTTTACGATATTGCTCTCCGCATCGCTAACTTGAAGGCTAGCTTTAGCGCTGATACCCGGTATGCTCTCTTCTATTTGATAGGCGATCGAGCTAACATAAGCAGAGCAATACCACAAATCGTATTCCGCGCTATCCAAGTTGTCTAAATTACGTCTGGCCTTTAGCGAGAGGTCATTCTCGGGTATAGTCATAGCGGAAACTTCAGCTTTAGCGAATTCTCCTATATGACCGGAAAGCTCTTGAGCAAGCTTTAACGAGCCTACTATTTTATGCGACTGCTCGCTAGCTCCTTTTAAAATTCCGACTATTTTTACGTCTTTGCCGGCGTTTTTCCCGCTTAATTTTAAAATATCGCCGACTTTAAAATTTTCACGATTCGCAAGTGCCTCGCCGATCAAAATTTCATCTTGACTATCGTCTTTGGCCCAAGAGCATGTCTCTTATACAAATCT
>JAJQAF010000166.1:0-4853 GCA_021203945.1 Campylobacter sp. | reverse complement strand
ACGCCCCAACAACCAAACCGCGTCTTTACGCCAGTGCTAAATTCAGGCTCGTCTTTTAACCCGATATTTTTATCGAAATATGTTCCTTCAAACACGAATTCTTTGCCGCTTTGATCTTTTACGTTTGCGCTTAAAAACGGCGCAAAAGCAACGATATTATTTCGCCAAAATATCTCTTTTATCTTATTTAAATTTGCTTCGGGCAAGAAATTTTGGGATTTAAGCGGTGTAAAATTTTTGCCCTCTATCTCAATGCTCAAGCTCTCTCCCCGCGGTAATACCACGATATTCGAGCCGTAGCTCCTAAGCTCGCCCGCGATTTGGTCTCCGATTTTTAGCGTAATATTTAACATACAAGCTACAAGAACCGTCGCAAGCAATATCGTAACAAACGCCATCGTTTTTTGCACTTTCGAGCCCGTTATCGAGCTTTTTATCAGCCTTAATTGCATATTTTTCATTTTAACGTTCCGTTTGTATCGACGTAAATTTCAGGATTTGTTTCAAATTTCGCCTGAGTTTCGTTATTCTCAAAAAAGTAAGTATGCCCGTAATATAGATATGATCTTGACGTTAGGTTGCTTACTTTTTTACGACTGACCGGGTCTAAAACCATCTTCTCTACGACTTTGCTAAAGTAGTTTGAACCGCCGACTATCGTTGAGTAATCGACTATGATATTCTTACCGTCAAACGTAAACGGCATGGGTATCGGATTGCAACCGCCCTCTTTTCCGACCGTAGGCGGGAAAATTCTAACATTACACGAGATACAAATAATATCTTTGCCTTTTTTAACGTAACCCATATCACCGCAAATCATACAAGAGTCAAAGACTATGACCGGAGATAAGCGATCTTCAAAGCGGTTAATCAAAAAAAATCGCACCTGTTTCCCCTCGTCGGTAATGTAAGCAAATCTGTGCAATTGGTTATCTTTTAACATATCTACGTCAAAAATAAATTTATCTCCTTTAGGCTCAACTAAAATAGGCTCTGAAATTTCAGGCGGTCTAGAGGCGTAAAGATCGTAATAAAGCGAAAATATAAGTCCGACGGCAACTATAGAGGTAGCGAATTTTACATTTGTAGCTATCTTCTCTCTTATCGCCTTTGTAAATCGAAAAGCTATTACGCCTACGGATTTTTTATCGGCTGCGATAGGTCGAGAGGCAAAATTTAAAACGGCTAGCAACAGGGCGATAAAAACATAAAAATATACCAAAAAAGTAGATATGTAAATCCCCTTCGCCACTATAGAAAGCATATCCGAATGCGACCGAATAAATCCCGCTCGCATGAGCTCAAGCGTAGCCGCCGAAAGTTTATCAACAATCAAACACGCCAAAACTATCAAGCTAAAAATTTTTAAATTTAGCGGTTTTAAAGAGCTTTTTAAATTCGATATTAAGAAAAATGATACAAAAACCAAAAACATCGCAAACAACATTAAAAAGAAGCTAATAACGGACTGAGTATCCAAAAGTTCTCCGTTAAATAACGGGAAAAGTGCGCTGACGGCGCTATAATTTAGTCCGTATCCGAATCCTAATATAAAAAAAGTAAGTATTTTTGCCGGTTTAAATTCAAAAAATATCCATAAAAGGCTTAAAAGCAAAAAACCTAATGTAATGCAATCGACTATCATCTTTACACGGTCATCGATCAAAGCATATCTTGCGATTTTAAAGACCAAAATTCCGATAACGATACCGAAAAACGACGGTAAAAAGATAGTTTTTAAACTTTTATCTTTGTTATTTAAAGCGGCAAAAAGAACAAATCCAAAAAGGGCGGTAAAGACCTGAACGAAGTAAATTGACATAACTAAACCCTGGGAGTTTTCTTAAAACGTAAAAAAGGGCGATTACTCGCCCTAAGATTATTTAACGGGACCACCCGTCCATTGAAATTTATAAGTCGTAGTAAAAGGCTCAAACCATTTACCTACGCCCGTTTCTTTATCAGCATGGCGACCAAAACCTTGTTTTTCAGGATTGTCTATATGGAATTTTAGCTCATAGTTGCCTACGCCCGTATCCATTTTTAGGTTAGCGCCATAGTGCGGACCGTCGCTAGCGACCATAGGCATAAACGTTCCTTTTTTAACTTTACCGTTATCAAGATTTTTTAGCTCGTAGTTGATTTTTAGATACGGTATCCATTCACCTTCGCCAAAGCCGTTTTTGTTACCTGCAATAGCGTGAATATCCGCCTCAAGGTGAAGATCCGCCAAACTTGGAGCCAGATCAATGCCTTTTGGTTCCATATCAATAGGTTGCAAATAAACGGCGGCTATCTCCATGCCGTTAGCCTCAACGGGCTCGCCGATAGGGTATTCGCCTGAAACGGCAAAACTTGCGGCAAGGCTTAAAGCCAAAGCCGAACTTAGAATTTTATTCATATTCTCTCCTTTTAGATTAAGATTGATTATTTTTCTTTTTTTGATTTCATAATGGCTATACCTACGATAAGTGCCAATATCATTAAAATTTGCGGTATAAGACTCTCATAATACGGGTGCAACCCCAGCCAATTGCCTGCCCATTCCGGAAATTTTAATCCGTCTATTGTAGTAGGAATAAAAATTTTACCCTCGACAAGCTCCATAATGCCTTTGCCGACAAAAACGATCGACATATAAAATATAATCGCCGAAGTAAATATAAAAAAGGGCTTAATAGGAATTTTGATAGCAAAAATCTTAAAGATGAAATACACTATCAAAAGCATGACCAAACCGACAATGAACCCGGCGGCTATCATAGAGTATCCGGCGGAATTTTTCGCATCGAAAATAAGAGCTTGGTAAAACAATACCGTCTCCGCACCCTCTCTAAATACGGCTAAAAATACCGTCCACCAAAGCGCGGCGGCTGAATTATTAGAAAGAGATTCGCTAACGTGGGATTTTATATATTCGTTCCATTTTTTAGCGCCCGCGTTAGAAAGCAGCCAAAAACCGACGTAAAAGAGCAATCCGACGGCAACGAGCATAGTAATGCCCTCCATTAGCTCGCGCTTTTGACCTGCCGATTGACCGAAAATAACGTTCATTATCCACGCCATAACAAAGCTAAGCACTACGGCTACTCCGACCGAACTATATACGACTTTGCCCATTTTAGCGGCATTGCCGGTTTTGACCAAATAAGCGACTACGGCGGCTACGATGATGAGAGCCTCAAAACCTTCGCGTAAGATGATCGTAAGAGCCCAAATAAAAAGCGTCCAAGGCGAGCTTGAAGTGCTTGTTTTCTCAAGTGCGGCGCTTAATTGGCTTGCTAATTTATCGGCGGCTTCTTTGATTTTTGCCTCATCGGTTCCCGATTTCATCAAGGCGACGATAGAGCTAAAGCTGGCTTCGATAGTAGTTTTTAAATTCGCGTCTATCGCACCGACTTTATTTTCCATTCCGCTTGCTTCAAATTCGTCAAAATATATATCCTGAACGTCGCCCATCGCTTTTTGAGCGTTTCCGCTTTTATAAAGCTCGATCGCCGCAAGCGTTTTTTCGTTTATATTTTTTACGACGGGGCTATAATCTGTCGCACTATCTTGCGCTTCTTCGTCGCTAAGTTCGACCGCGGCTATCTTTGCGGTATCGGACGGAAGTTTTGATATAGCGTCATAAACAAGGCTGACAACCTCATTTAGTTTAGCTTTAAAATCATCTTTTGTTATGCCGTTTCCGATGCCGCTTATAGCCTCGTTCATCTTTCTTTGAATATCGGCGTCTATGCTTTTACCCTTTTGGATATGCTGACGAACCGCGATTTCAAGTTTTGTATTTCGATAATTTACGAATTTGGCGTTTTCTATCTCTCTTTGAGCCTCATCCTTCTTATCGCTATCATAATTTTCTATGGCATTATTTAAATTTTCCGAGATATTTTCAAATACAACCTTCCATTCGAGAGGAAATTTCGACGTATCTAAATCTTTTGTCGTAGATACGGGAGTATCCGAATACTCTCCAACCAGTCTATGTCCTGTCAAAATTTTAGGCAAAACTTCGGCTATTTCACCGTTTATTTTATCCACCCTAGTTTGTATATCTTCGATGCTATTACCGGCTTTTATGGCTTTTCTAATCTCGCCAAACTGCTTTTCCATAGCATAGGCTTTCTTTTGACCTAAATTTATGCGTATGCCGGCCTCTATATCTTCAAATAGACCGAAATAAGCGTTTTGGGTATCGGCCACAGCCTGTTCGACATTGCCGTTTTTATACTCGGCGATTACCTTCTCAAGCGAAATTTTAATCTGCCGAGCAACTTGCTCATAGTCGTCGTTTTTTGCATTTATCCATAACGGTAAAAGCAATACAAGTAGAAATTTTATAAGATTTTTCATAAATGCTAAACCCGGTTAATTTTTTAAATAAATAGTTTAATGCAAAATAACATATGTTACCTTTGACAAAAATAAAAATGATTATCAGAAATGAAGAATTTTGAAAAGATGAGAAATTTTGTAAAAAAGAGGGCAAATCGCCCTCTGAAAATTATTGCATCGTGTTTGGAACAATACCGGTATTTTTTAACATTACACGTTTTCTATAAACGTTTGAAACCTCGGTAGCATCGCCGACAAGTAATGCGTTTGTGGCACAAACGGCGGCGCACATAGGCACTTTGCCTTCCGACATACGGTTTTGTCCATATAAGTGAAGCTCCTCGTGCGAATTCGTAGGAGCCGGACCGCCTGCACACATAGTGCATTTATCCATTTCGCCTTTTATACCAAAGGCTCCGTCGCGTGGAAATTGCGGAGCGCCGAACGGACAAGCGTATAGGCAATAGCCGCAACCGATACATTTATTTTTATCGTGAAGAACTATACCGGCCGCA
>JAJQAF010000149.1 GCA_021203945.1 Campylobacter sp. | reverse complement strand
CCGCTATAAATGCAACGCTTAAAGACGTTTCTGCTAGCGGCATTAAGGCGAATATCGGTCATACGCTAGGGGCTGCCGGGGCAGTTGAAGCCGCTATGTGCGTGCTTGCGATGAAAAACGGCGTAGTTCCTATGCAAATTTTAAATGAATCGGACGATGCTTTACCAAAGATAAATTTGGCTGTAAAGAGCTTTAAAAAAGAGATAAAAAATTGCCTGAATTTATCGTTTGCATTTGGCGGAGATAACGCCGGTATGATAATCGGACGCGTATGAAAAGCATAATAAAACTACCTCATAGCGGCAAAATGGTGCTAATAGACGAGATATTAAGCCACGATGAAAACTCTATAAGCGTAAAAAGCTTGATAAAATCCGACAATGCGTTTTTAGACGACGGCGTTTTTTACACGTATAAAGCTGTTGAGATCATGGCGCAAAGCCTCGGGGCGTTTAAGGGCTTATACGCAAAAGATGACCATACCGTCGGGTTTTTGATAGGCGTTAGGGAATTTGAAATTTTTGTGCCTTATCTAACCGTAGGAACAACGCTTATTATAAACTCTTGCGTATCAATGCAAGATGAGAGCGGTTTTGGGGTTTGGGATAGCGAAATTTTAGTTAATGAAAAAGTCGCGGCAAGAGCCGGACTTAGCGTTTTAAGCCCCGGTAAAGAGATGTTTTTGGAGATGAAAAATGGATAAAAGAGTGCTTGTAACGGGTTGCGCTCGCGGTATAGGGCGAGGCATAGCGACTACTTTGGCAAAGGCGGGGTATAAAATAGCTTGTAACGCAAGGCGTAAAAGCGATGAGCTAAACAGCCTAAAAGACGAGCTTGGAGAGAATTTTAGCTCGGAGCTTATCTTTGACGTTTCAAATACCGCGCAAGCAAGAGAAAAAATCGGTGCGGATATTGATAAAAACGGCGCTTACTACGCTATTATCCTAAATGCGGGCATAACTTCGGACAATACTTTCGTCGCACTTGGCGAAAACGAATGGAAAGGCGTAATAGACGTAAATTTAAATAGCTTTTACAACGTTTTAAATCCGGCTCTTATGCCGCTTATCCGCACGAAAAAGCCCGGTAGAGTGGTTGCCATTAGTTCCGTTAGCGGAGTCATCGGAAACCGCGGTCAAAGCAATTATGCGGCGAGCAAAGCGGGACTTGACGGGGCGGTAAAGAGCCTAGCCGTTGAGCTTGCAAGTAGAAATATCACGGTAAATTCAGTCGCTTGCGGGGTCATACAAACCGATATGACAAGCGAGATAAACGAAGATTTTATAAAATTTTCCGTTCCGGCTAAGCGAGCGGGCAGAGTGGAAGAAGTCGCCAGCGTGGTTAAGTTTTTACTAAGCGACGGAGCAAGTTATATTACAAGACAGATTATAGGCGTAAACGGCGGATTATGTTAAATAGGGTATTTGTAACCGGTTACGGTTTTGTAAGCGCGTTTGGTAAGAGTTGGCGAGAGTTTAAGGCAAATTTGCAAAGCTCAAATAGCGCGGTCAGATATATGAGCGAATGGGAGTGCTATAAAGACCTTACGACAAAGCTCGCCGCCCCTATTGACGGCTATACTCCGCCCAAAGAGTGGGATAGAAAGCAGCTTAGGAGTCTTGGTAGGGTTTCTCAGTATGCCGTTGAGGCGGCGGGACTTGCTATAAAAAATGCCGGATTTCGCGACGATGAAATTTTAAAATTCGGCGTTGCAAGCGGTTCTAGCACCGGTAGCACCGATGCTATCGCTTCAATGGCAAAGCTTATTTTGCAAGGTGAAAGCGATGCGAACGCAAACACGTATATAAAGATGATGCCGCACACAACGGCGGCAAATATCGCTCTATTTTATAAGCTTACCGGACGCATTATCCCGACTTCCAGCGCTTGCACGTCGGCTTCTCATGCGATAGGTTATGCTTATGAGAGCATTAAATACGGTATGTGCGAGGCGATGATAGCGGGCGGAGCGGAAGAGCTTTGCGTAAGCGAGGCATATGTATTTGACACGCTTTACGCTACCAGCACGAAAAACAATGCGCCAAAGACCGTGCCCGCACCGTTTGACGACGGTAGAGACGGATTGGTTTTAGGAGAAGGCGGCGCTTACGTGATACTTGAGAGCGAAACTAGCGTTAAAAGGCGCGGTGCTAAAGCGATAGCCGAAGTCGTAGGATTCGGCTCAACTTGCGACGGAACGCATATCACCAGACCGAATGCGCCGACTATGAAAGAGGCTATGGAGCTGGCGATAAAAGACGCTAAAATTTTACCCGACGATATAAAATATATAAACGCTCACGCAACGGCGACAAAGCACGGCGATATAGCCGAAAGCATAGCTACAAACGATCTTTTCGGCGATAATGTCGCTATCAGTTCTCTAAAAGGACATGTGGGACATACGCTTGGAGCGTGTGGTGCGCTTGAAGCGATAGTCGGTATTTTTATGATGAACGAGGGAGAATTTTACCCGACGTTAAATTTAAACAGCGTTGATCCGCAGTGTGCAAAGCTTAATTATTTAACGCAAAAAACGGATATAACGACGGATTACGTTATGAGCAACAACTTCGCTTTCGGCGGGGTTAATACGAGCTTGATATTTAAAAAAGCAAATCAAATTTAAAGGAAAAAAATGAAAAAAATTATTGCCGTATTGGCGCTTGGTGCATTATGCGTTGCCGCAAATGCAAAAAACGATATGCTTCATCTATCCATTGCAGATGCGTTAAATTCGGATCTTGCTAAGGAAAAACTTGATAGCGGCGTTAAATTTTCGTTTGGAAGCGGAACGAAAGGCAACTTCATACATAAAGATTTAGTCGCAAACAAAAAAGCAAACGCCGTCGGTAAAGACGACACCGCAGCTTGCCAAAGGGCGTTTATTTCGGCACTTATAACATTTGCCGAGCGCGTAAAAAAAGAGGGCGGAAAAAGAGCGGTAAATTTAGTCAGTTATTTTAAGAAAAATACCTTTGATAGCAAAACGGAATTTGAATGCGCCGTCGGCTCCATAATGGTAGGCGTCGCACTAAAAGGCGACGTTGCTAAGTAGCGAAAATGAGAGCCGTTAGCTTTAATATTGAGCGGATAAACGCCTTAAGTATCGGCTCAAACTGGGATAAAGAGCCCGACGTTTCAAGAGTGGCGCCGATTGCCAGGCGTAGGCTTAGCCGCTGCGCTAAACTTATTTTTGGCGTAACGTCGGATATTTGCCTTGACGTGCCGATCGTATTTAGCTCAAACCTTGGCGAGATAAATCGCTGTTGCGATCTGCTTAGCACGCTAAAAAACGAGGTTTCGCCGACTTCGTTTAGCCTTTCGGTGTTAAATGCCGTTCCCGCTCTGCTTAGCATAGAGGCGAAAAATCACAATGGAATTTTTGCCATATCCGCAAAAGCCGGCTTTGAATACGCCGTTTTAAACGCTTTAAAATTTGAGCGAGCCGTTGCGATTAGCTATTTTGAAAGCGTTGATAGGGAATATTTTAAACTTAACAAGCCTTTTAACATAGCCATAGGCGCCGTGATAACAAAAGGAGACGAATACGAACTTAGTTATGAATTAAGCGATCAAAAGGCGGATATTAGCGAGGTTAGCTTTTTGGAAAATTTTAAACAAAAAAGCGAATGGATAAATCACGACGGAGTTTTAGCTTGGAAGTGGCGAAGAAATCGTTAGCTATTTTTAGAGTCGCTTTTTTGTATGCGACTTTCGGATTTATATGCTTGCTCGGGGATTTTATTTTTATTGCGGTCGTCGTTTCGGGCTTAAATAAATTTAATATCGTAAGACGTATTTGCAGAGAGCTTGTTAGAATTTCTTGGGGATTTTTTATAAAAATTTGCATTTTGACAAGGTATTTAAGGCTAAATTTTGATCCGAAAATTTCCTTGAAAGACTCGCAATTAATAGTCGCAAATCATCCGTCTTTGCTTGATGTGGTATTTTTTCTAAGCCGTATTAAAAATTTAAATTGCGTCGTAAAAGCCGAGCTCGGCTCAAATATCTTTCTTATGTTTGCGATAAAGGCATGCGGATATATATCAAACAAAGATAACGAAAAACTTTTACAAAGCAGTTTAGAGGCTTTAAATAGCGGTGAAAATTTGCTAATATTTCCCGAAGGAACCAGAACGAAAGAGCAAATTTTATTTCGTAAAGCGCCGTTTTTTATAGCCGTAAAGGCGGCTAAAACCATAACGCCCGTCGTTATAAATATGCGACCAAAAAGCCTTAAAAAAGATCAAAAATGGTATGACGTGCCTAAAAATACGATAGAATATGAGATCGTAAAAAAGTCCGGTATCAATATGGGCGATTTTAAATTAGATCGTGCCGATCCCGTGCGAGTGAGGCTTTTAATGCAGGAAATTTGTGAAATTTATAAGGAGTTAAAATGATAGACGAGGTAAAGGAATTTATTATAAAAAGTCTAAATTTATCGGATATAAGGGCGAGCGACATTGATACCGACGCACCGCTTTTTAACGACGGATTGGGGCTTGATAGCGTTGATGCGCTTGAGCTTGGACTTGCCATACAAAAAGAATACGGCATAGTGCTTGACAGCAAAAATGAAAATTTAAAGCAAATTTTCTCAAACGTAAGAAGTTTGGCTAAGTTTATACAGGAGCATAAAAATGTCTGAAACGCAGATATATGAAATTTTAAAAAACGCGCTCGTAACGCTCTTTGAGATAGATGAGGCTAAGATCACTCCGCAAAGTTTGATATACGAGGAGCTTGAGATAGATAGCATTGACGCGGTTGATTTGGTTGATCACATCAAAAAAAAGACGGGTTATCGCCTGGAACCTGAGGATTTTAAATCGGTCAAAACTATAGACGACATCGTAAAAGCGGTTGCCAAAAAGTTTGAAAATAATTAAAATTTTACTAACGATAGTAAGCGTTTTATACCCTTTTGCGATAGTTTATTTTGCCGATTTTAGCGGTATTATTGTGGCTTTTTTGGCGATTTTATGGGTAGTGAGATACTATTTTGCTAAAGAGAAATTTGCGCTTTTCATCGGGTTATTTTTTGTAGCGGTTTTGTTTGTTTCGTCGTTTAAATTTATCTATCCGGTTATTATTAGCGCGGGGCTATTTTTTGTCTTTTTATTTAGTTTAAAAACAACGCCGATGATAACAAAAATCGCTCTTTTTAAAGATCCGAATTTGAGTGAAGAGGGCAAAAAATACACGAGAAATTTAACAAAAATTTGGATAGGATTTTTTGCTTTTAACGCTTTTGTTTCGCTTGCGCTCGGCTTTTTAAGCGATAAGAGTTTATGGGCGATATATTGCGGAGTAATCTCTTACTTGCTAATAGGAACTCTATTTTTCGGAGAAATTTTATACAGGAGATTTGTTTTAAAAATATGATCGGTTTGGCTAAATATAAAAGTAAAATTTCACGCGCAGTTAAATTTTTAAGCGAAAAAAACTTAAAAAACGTTCAAATCTACATAGAAGACAGCAATGATTTTATCGTTGCGTTTTTTGCCGCTCTTGCGCTTGATTTAAAACCTCTTGTTCTTAGCGTAAATTCTCCCGACGACGGAGCGTTTTTTGTCGGCGATTTGGATAGTATCTTATCCGATGAAAGCATGGAGTTTAAAATAAAAGACGAAGCGAAATTTTACCTAAAAACATCAGGCAGCAGCGGAGAGGCAAAGCTTATTGAAAAGAGCTTTTTGCAGATGAAAACGGAGGCTTTAAGCCTTGCAAAAAGCCTAAAATTCGGAGATAGCTTTCTGGCAAGCGTCTCTCATCAGCATATGTTCGGGCTAACTTTTAAGATATTTTTGCCGCTAACGCTAGGCGTAAGCATTGAGCCTAAATTTTTAAACTATCCCGAGTTTATTTACGAAAAAGAGCTAAAAAACAGCACGCTTATATCTTCGCCGACTCTATTAAAAGCAATCTTACAAAACCCCAAAAAAGAGCGTTTGAGCGAGCTGAAAAATATCGTTTGCGCCGGCGCAAGGCTTGATGAAAATATGGCAAAGGAGCTAAAAAAGCTGGTGCCTTATATAAACATCTACGGTAGCACGGAAACTGGCGTCGTGGCACACGATAACGGCGGCGGATTTGTTAAATTTAACGATGTAAATATCTCTTTAAACGAGCAAGGCTGCCTTGTCGTGAAATCGGCTTGGTGCGACGAATTTGCGACTTCGGATACGGCAAATATAAGCGGCGGTAAGATAGAACTGCTCGGGCGATTTGATAGAATTTTAAAGATAAACGAAAAGCGTATAAGCCTTGACGCGGTTGAAAATTTGATCCGTTCGCACGAATTTGTTGATGAGTGTTTTTGCGGCGTTAGCGATGAAAACAGACGAATAAGCGCGCTTATCGTGCTTAGCGAAAACGGAAAGATTAAATTTAGAAACGACGGCAAAAAGGGTGTTTGCGATGCCATAAAATTTTACGTAAAAGGTGAATATCAAAATAATGTAAAATATTTTAAAATCGTCTCTAAAATACCCAAAAATCCGCAAGGTAAGATAAAAAAAGAGGAGTTTGAAGCACTCTTAAAATACAATGAAACCTTTGAATTTGATGAGATTTTTAAAAGCGAGGATAAAGTTGTTTTTAAAGCGGACGTTACTCCGTCGCTATTTTATTTTGACGGACATTTTATAGATTTTCCTTTGGTGCCGGGCTTTATAGAGCTTGAATGCGTGCAAAAATTAGCCAAAAATTTAAATATTGACATACAGAATATAAAAAAGATAGAAGCTGTGAAATTTAGCGGTTTTTTGCGTCCGAACGACGTGGCTACGTTTGAGCTTTATATAAAAAACGAAAAGCTTTATTTTAGCGTTAGCAACGGTGAAAAAATTTGCGCAAGCGGGCGAATATGTATAAATTAGCCTTTATTATTCCGCATTTTAATCACTCTCAAAAGTTGCCGCTTTTGGTCGGTGAGTTAAGAAAATTCGGACATGAAATTTTAATAATAGACGACGGCTCGGATAAAGCGCATAAAAATAAGCTTGAAAATCTCGGCGTAAATGTTATATATAGGCAAAATAACGGCGGGAAAGGAGCTGCGTTAAAAGACGGCTTTATTTATTTGGAGCAAAACGGCTTTACCCACGCCTTACAAATTGATGCCGATATGCAGCACGAGCTATCAAATTTGCATGATTTTATAAAGCTTAGCGAAAATAATCCCGATACGCTTATTTGCGGTGCGCCGATTTATTCAAGCGACGCGCCCAGATCAAGGCTTTACGGCAGAAAAATCACGAATTTTTGGGTTGCCGTCAATACGCTAAATCTTACGATAAAAGACGCTATGTGCGGATTTAGGGTTTATCCGATTAAACAGACTTGCGAAATTTTACCAAAATGCAAATCAAACGGAATGGACTACGACATAGACATACTTTATCTTCTTTTTAAAGCCGGAGTAAAATTTTTATGGCTTGACGTCAATGTCAGATACGAAGTCGGCGGAGTATCGCATTTTAAAGGGTTTAAAGATAATCTGCTCATATCAAAAATCCATGCGAAGCATTTTTTTGATCTGCCGAGATTTATCTTAAAAAGGCTTTTACGTGTCTAAAACGTGGTGGCGACAAAACGAACGGGGCGGTAGAATTTTGCTAAAAACAACGCTGCTTTTGGTCTCTTTTACGCCGGAATCAATCCTAAAACCTATCGTGTTTTGCGTAAGTTACGTTTATTATCTCATTTGTAAAAACGAGCGTGAAAATATAAAATTTTACCTATCCTTACTTCAAAAAAACGGCGTAAAAACCAAAAGCGCGTTTTGGAATTTTTATGAATTCGCCCTAAGTATTTGTGATAAATTCAAAGCGTGGCTCGGTAAAATCAAGCTAAAAGATATAACGATAGCAGATATTGAGGGTATAAAAGCGGAGTTTGAAAAACAAAGTCGCGGGCGAATTTTATTAGTTAGTCATTTTGGTAACATTGACGTCGCCAGAGTGCTTTCACACGAGATAAAATGGCTGGATATTACGATACTCGTTTATACGAAACACTCAAAAGAATTTTTTAAAATTTTAAAAGAGGTTAGCAAAAATCCTATTAAGGCGCTTGAGGTTGATGAGCTTGATATAGGCACGATGATAAAGATAAAAGAGATAATTGATCGCGGCGGACATATCGGCATAATGGGCGATCGCACCAGCCTAAGCGGAACAAAGGGTATAAGAGTGCCGTTTTTGGGGCGAGAGTGTGAGTTTCCTACGGGTGCGTTTATAATGGCGGGGTTGTTAAAAACCAAAATCAGTTCGTTTTTTGCCGTTAAAAAACAAGGCGTTTATGAGATAAGTTTTGAGCATATCGCCGACGAAATAAGACTAGGTAAAGACAAAGAAGCCGCTATCGCACCGTATGTTGCTAAATATGTTGAAATTTTAGAAAATATGTGCAAGCGCCATCCTAGTTATTTTTTTAATTTTTTTAATTTTTGGCAGTTGGAAAATAAGGATGAATAATGATAGAATTTTGGCATAAAATAAGGGTTGAATTTTACGACGTCGATAGTATGGACGTTGTCTGGCACGGCAATTACGTTAAATTTATAGAAGCCGTAAGATGCGAGTTTTTAAGAGAGCTTGGGTATGATTATAGTTCGTTTAAAAATGACGGCATAGTTTTACCTATCGTAAAAATGGATTTTAAGTTTATAAAACCTGCGAAATTCGGCGATATTCTTGATATACGGCTTATGCTTGAGGATTACGTAACCACGCTAAAAATTAAATATGAAATTTATGCGAATAACGAGCTGATCTGTAAGGCAAATACGGCTCAAGCCTATGTGGATTACAATAAAACGCTAACGCTTTTTGAAATTCCAAACGGTTTTTTAAACGCTTTAAAGGCTAGATATGAGATATAAAATTTTACTTTTTTTAAGCTTTGTTTTTGGCTTTGCTTTTGATATAAACGAGCTTGCAAACGGCTTAAAAAAGGATATAACGGGCGAATTTAATCAGACGAAAAATATAGTCGGTTTTGAGCGAAGCATAAAAAGTAGCGGAGAATTTAGCCTGAAAGACGGCGAGTTTATTCTAAGCACGACAAAACCGATAAAAAATAGCACCAAAATAAATAAAAACGGAATTTTTATCCTAAAAAACGGCATGTGGCTAAAAAACGAGCAAATGAGCGACACGAAGCTTTTGCTTGATATTTTAAGCGTTGATATTGACGCTTTAAAAAACGAGTTTGAAATAAATCTAAGCGGAGATAAAAATAGTTGGAATATACGGCTTGTTCCAAAGGGATATTTTACGGCTAAAATTTTTAAAACTATTGAAATT
>JAJQAF010000072.1 GCA_021203945.1 Campylobacter sp. | reverse complement strand
TTTTGAAAGTAAAAATAACGAGATTAAGAGATTAAAAGAGCTTAAAATTTTAAAAGGCGAGATAATTGACGCTACCTTTATGAGCGTTAAAGAGCTTAGAAATTTTTACGAAGAAGCTTTTCAAAGAGCCAAAGAGCGGGATTTGCTAATTAGCTTGCATTTAAAAGCTACTATGATGAAGGTGAGCGATCCCGTTATATTCGGTCACGCTATAGAGGTATTTTTTAAGGAAATTTTTAGCCAATTCGGTGAAATTTTTAGCGAATTGGGAGTTAAGGCGCAAAACGGATTAAAAGATATTTTTACTAAAATTTCAACTCTTGACGAGCCGCTTAAAGGTAAAATTTTTGCGAAATTCGATGAAATTTTAGCCGCTCGCGCCGATCTTGCGATGGTAAATTTTGCTCAAAATATTACGAATTTTCACTTTCCAAACGACGTAATTATCGATGCTTCCATGCCTGCTATGATACGAAATTCCGGTAAAATGCGAAACAAAAGCGGCGAGCTAAAACAGACGCTAGCCGTTATTCCCGATCGCACCTACGCGAGTTTATACGAAGCTTGTATAGACGAACTCAAAGCAAACGGCACGCTTGATCCTAAAACTATCGGTAGCGTTTCAAACGTAGGACTAATGGCTAAAAAAGCCGAAGAATACGGTAGTCACGATAAAACGTTCATAGCGAACGAAGACGGAGAATTTATCGTTTTAAACGAAAAAGGTAATGAGATTTTTAAATTTAACGTCGAAAAAGGTGATATTTTTAGAATGACGCAGACAAAAGACGACGCCGTAAAAGCATGGATAAAACTAGCTTTCGAACGTGAGGTCAAGACGAAAGAGCCGCTCATATTTTGGTTGGACGGCGCTAGAGCTCACGATCTAAATTTGATCAAAAAATTTCAAGAATATAGCGATGAGCTCAAAGCCGCAAACATAAATTTTGAAATTTTAAGCTACGACAAAGCTTGCAAAAAAACGCTTGAGATAATCAGGAGCGGAAAAAACGTTATCGGCGTTACCGGTAACGTTTTGCGAGATTATTTAACCGATCTCTTTCCGATTTTAGAGCTCGGAACCAGCTCTAAAATGCTCTCGATAGTGCCGTTGTTATCAGGCGGAGCGATGTTCGAGACGGGTGCTGGAGGAACGGCACCTATGCTTGCCAAAGAGTTTTTAGAAAATAATCATTTGGATTGGGACAGCTTGGGCGAATATTTGGCATTGATCGCCTCTCTTGAGCGTCTTGGCGAGTATAGGCAAAACGAAAATGCTAAAATTTTATCCAAAACCTTAAATGCGGCTACGGCAAAGTATCTAAAAAATAACAAATCCCCAAAAAACGGCGTAAAAAATCCCGACACTAGAGCAAGCCATTTTTATATAGCGCTTTACTGGTCCGAGGAATTGGCGCGCAACGGCGGAAATTTGGCGTCTAAATTTAAAGAAACGTATAAAAATTTAGCTGATAACGAAGTCGAAATTTTAAAAGAGCTTTGCGAAATTCAAGGAACTAAAGTCGATTTTGGAGGGTATTTTATGCCCGATGAGACAAAGGTCGCGCAGATAATGCGTCCGAGTAAAATTTTAAATCAAATCATAGGATAAATATGAAAATAAGTATTATTGGAGCAGGAAACGTAGGTGCGAGCATAGCTTATGCGATGGGTATGCGAGGAGTTTGCGAGAAAATAGCCTTGGTTGATATTTTTGCAAACGTCGCGCAGGCTAAAGCGATGGATATAATGCAAGCCGGTTGTGTATTTTGCGGACGTTTAGAGGTTGTAGGAGGCGATGATTTCGCGCTTATAAAAGATAGCGATATCGTAGTGGTTACCGCAGGAAGTCCGAGAAAAGAGGGGCAAAGCAGAGACGATCTGCTTCTTAAAAACGCCGAAGTCGTAAAACAAACGGCTGAAAATATAGCAAAATTTGCGCCGAATTCCATAATTATCGTCGTTACTAATCCGCTTGACGTGATGGTTTGGACGGCTTGGAAGTATAGCGGTTTTGATAAATCCCGCGTCATAGGTATGGCGGGCGAGCTTGATAGCGCGAGATGCCGCTATGAGACGGCTATATTAAAAGATATAAACGCTAGAGATATAAGCGCCAAAGTCGTAGGATCGCATAACGACAAGATGATAGTCTCCGCAAAGAATATTAATCAAAGCTTAAACTTAAGCGAGCTAAAAACGATAAGGCAAGAGACCAAAACAGGAGGCGCAAAAATAGTAAAACTCCTTGGTACATCGGCATATTACGCACCGGCAGCTGCCGTTGTCAAAATGTGCGAGGCGATTAAAGAAGATAGTAATGAAATTTTAGCCGTGAGCGTAATCTTATCCGACGAACTCTCGTGCGGTAGGTTTGTGAGACTAAAAAAGAGCGGACTAAGCGAAATTCTAGCTCTAAATTTAGACGAGCAAGAGACCGGTGAGCTTAAGTCGAGCGAAGAAGAGAGAAGCGCTAATATAAAATTTTTGAAAGAAAATTTGGTATGAATATCCACGAATTTCAGGCAAAAGAAATTTTAAGAGATTACGATATAAACGTTGCAAAAGGCGCAACGGCGGAAAATTTAGAGCAAGTTGGTAAAATTTTAGACGAACTAAACGGTGAAATTTTTGCCGTTAAAGCGCAAATCCATGCCGGCGGACGCGGATTAGTCGGCGGGGTCAAGATAGCTAAATCGCGCAAAGAAGCGCTAAATATCGCTTCTAATATGTTCGGTATGCGACTTGTTACGCTTCAAACGCCCAAAGAAGGGATTTTGGTTAATAAAATTTACATTGAAGAGGGGTTAAATTTTAAACAAGAGATTTATCTTAGCCTCACGTTTGATAGAAACAATGAAAATATAAGTCTTATCGTCTCAAAAAACGGCGGCGTCGGCATAGAGGAAACAGCCAAAACAAATCCTAAATTTATTAAAGCTATCGGCATAGACCCGCAAATAGGACTTCGCGATTTTCATACCAAAGAGCTTATAGAATTTTTACAAATCGATAAAATTTTATGGGTTAAATTAGATAAATTGCTAAAAAATCTTTATAAAATTTACATATCAAAAGATGCGAATTTGATCGAGATAAATCCTCTCGTGCTAACCCAAGACGATGAATTTTACGCACTTGACGCAAAGATGAGCTTTGACGATAGCGCGCTTTTTCGTCATGCAGATATAGCGGCTTTAAACGACGAAACTCAAAGCGATCCCGACGAAAATACCGCAAAAAGGCAACGTTTAAACTATATCAAGCTGGACGGAAATGTAGGCTGCGTGGTAAATGGTGCGGGGCTTGCGATGGCGACTATGGATATAATAAAAGAGCTCGGCGCAAACGCGGCAAATTTTCTTGATGTCGGCGGTAGTGCGACGGGCGAAGGAGTAGCAAAGGCGTTTAAGCTTATTTTAAACGATAACCGCGTTAAGGTCGTATTCGTAAATATTTTCGGCGGCATAGTTCGTTGCGATCGTATTGCCGAGGGTATTATCGATGCTTGCGAAAGTATAAAACCTAGCGTGCCGGTCGTCGTTAGATTTGACGGCACGAACGCCGAAAAAGCGTTGGAAATGCTGAAAAATTCCGCCTTAGACAAGCTTTACGCAAGTGCGGATCTGTTTGAAGGCGCAAAGTTGGCGGTTGAGCTTGCAAAGGTTAAAAAATGAGCATTTTGATAGATAAAAACACCGGCGTAATCGTTCAGGGTATCACGGGAAAAGAGGGGAGTTTTCATACGCAGAGTTGTATCGAATACGGCACTAAAATTTTAGCGGGAGTTACGCCTTTTAAAGGCGGTCAAACCTATCTCGGAGTTAAAATTTACAATACGGTTAAAGAGGCGAAAATAGCTAGCGGCGCGGATGTCAGTATGATATTCGTGCCTGCGGCTTTTTGCAAAGACGCTATAATCGAAGCCGCCGCCGCCGGCATAAAACTTTGCGTCGTGATTACCGAGCATATTCCCGTCTTAGATATGCTCTCGGCAAAATCATACGCAAATAAGCGCGGAATGAAAATAATCGGTCCGAATTGCCCCGGCATAATAAGCGCCGGCGAATGCAAATTAGGCATTATGCCGAACTGCGTCTTTAAAAAATCGAATATAAACATTGGAATCGTCTCAAAATCCGGAACCCTCACGTATGAAGCCGCAAATCAAATTATCAATCAAGGTTTTGGGATTTCTACTGCCGTAGGCATAGGCGGAGATGCCGTTATCGGTATGGCTTACGATGAAATTTTGCCGCTTTTGGACAAAGACGACGATACGAAAGCCGTAGTTATGATAGGCGAAATAGGCGGCGAATTAGAAAGTAGGGCTAGTGAGATAATCAAAAATTTTACAAAGCCCATAGTCGCTTTCATAGCGGGAGCAAGCGCTCCTAAAGGACGTAAAATGGGGCATGCCGGAGCGATTATAAACTCTAAAAATACCGGTGCGAAGGCGAAATTTGAAATTTTAAAAGACGCCGGCGCGCATATTGTCGTAAATCCCGCAAAAATAGGCGAAAAATTAAAAGAGATATTAGGATGAGGAAAATTTTATGATTATAAGAAACGATGTGCCCGTTTGGGTAGATGAGAGCAGGTGCAAGGCCTGTGACGTCTGCGTTAGCTATTGCCCGGCGGGCGTATTAGGTATGAGGCTAGAGCCGCATGCCGTGCTTGGCAAGATGATAGAGGTAGTCTTTCCGCAAGCCTGTATAGGTTGCCGCGATTGTGAGCTACACTGTCCGGATTTTGCGATTTACGTCGCCGAAAAAGGCTTTAAATTCGCCAAACTTACAAGCGAAAGCAAAGAGCGCGCCTCGGCGGTTAGAGCAAATAAATTTCACAAATTGAAAGAGGGCGCATGAGAGAGGTAATATCTACCGGAAATGCGTTAGTAGCGCAAGCGGCGGTCGAATGCGGATGTAATTTTTTCGGCGGTTACCCTATCACGCCGAGTAGCGAAATAGCACATGAGCTTAGCGTATTGTTACCAAAAAACGGCGGAACTTTCATACAAATGGAAGATGAAATAGCCGGAATTTCAGTCGCGTTGGGAGCTGCAATGAGCGGCGCAAAAGCTATGACGGCAAGCTCCGGACCCGGAATTTCGCTAAAAGCCGAGCAAATCGGACTTGGTTTTATCGCCGAAATTCCGCTCGTTATCGTAAATGTTATGCGCGGCGGTCCGTCGACCGGGCTTCCTACTCGCGTCTCTCAAGGCGATATTTTGCAAGCTAAAAACCCGAGCCACGGAGATATAAATATGATAGTTTTAGCGCCGTCCTGTCTTGAAGAGTGCTACACGCAAACAATAAAAGCCTTTAATCTAGCGGCTAGATTTATGACGCCCGTTATGCTATTGCTTGATGAAACGATCGGACATATGCAGGCAAAGGTGCATTTGCCGGAGATTAGCGAGCTTAAAATTTTTACTCGCAAAGAATTTAACGGCTCGGTTACCGAATATAAACCGTATGTCGCAAAGCACGACGAACCGGCGGTTTTAAATCCATTTTTTAAAGGCTACAAGTATCATATAACCGGACTTCATCACGGTGAAACTGGATTTCCTACCGAAGACGGCAAGATCGTCGAGCAAAATATAAATAGGCTAGTTAACTAGATAAATTTACACGCCGACGAGATCGAGGATAATGAAGAATTTATGTTAGACGATGCGGAAATTTGTATCATAGCTTTCGGTAGCGTCGCGCTTTCGGCAAAGCAAGCCGTCTTAAATTTAAGGGCGCGCGGCGTAAAAGCGGGACTTTTTAAACCTATTACGTTATTTCCGTCACCGTCTAAAAAATTAAAGCAAATCGGAGAAAAATTTCAAAAAATGCTGGTTTGCGAGCTAAATTTAGGACAATATAGCGGCGAAATCGCTAAAACTATCTTAAGGGATGATTTTGAAAGATTACTAAAAGCAAACGGAAGACCGCTTAGTCCAAGCGAAATAGAAGCCAAAATAGGAGAGTGTTATGGCGTTTGACTATGATAAATATTTGCGGACGGATAAAATGCCTACGCTTTGGTGCTGGGGATGCGGTGACGGAGTGATATTAAAAAGCTTGATACGAGCTATTGACGCCATGGGTTGGGATATGAACGATGTTTGCGTAGTTTCTGGCATAGGCTGTTCGGGGCGTTTTAGTAGTTATATAAATTGCAATACTGTCCATACGACGCACGGTAGAGCCGTAGCATACGCAAGCGGAATAAAGCTGGCAAACCCCGATAAACACGTCATAGTCGTAACAGGCGACGGCGACGGGCTAGCCATAGGAGGCAATCATACCATACACGGCTGTCGCAGAAATATAGGGTTAAATCATATTTTAATAAATAATTTCATATACGCTCTTACTAATTCTCAAACAAGCCCGACTACGCCTCGCGGAATGTGGACGGTTACGGCGCAATACGGCAATATAGACCCTAGTTTTGACGCGTGCAGATTAGCGATTGCGGCAGGGGCTACCTTTGTTGCGCGCAGTAGCGTCATAGAGCCTCAAAAGATGACAAAGATATTCGTTGACGGCTTTAAACACGACGGATATAGCTTTTTTGACGTATTTTCAAATTGCCACATCAATTTAGGACGTAAAAACAAAATGGGCGAAGCGGTGCAAAATTTAGAGTGGATAAAGTCAAAAACCGTAAATAAGGCGGAATTTGAGTCTATGAGCAAGGATGAGCAAACGGATAAATTTCCTTTGGGGATTTTGCATAAAGACGACGGAAAAATCGAATATACAAAGGCTTACGCTAAGCTTGTGATCGCGGCTAGCGAAGGCAAAGCGATCGATTTTAAGGAGATCGTATGAAAAAACAGCTTAGATTTGTCGGAGTAGGCGGGCAGGGCGTTATATTAGCGGGTGAAATTTTAGCCGCGGCTAAGATCAAAGAGGGCGGATACGGCATAAAAGCCTCGACTTATACCTCGCAGGTGCGCGGAGGTCCGACAAAGGTCGATATTGTTTTAGACGAGAGTGAAATTTTGTATCCTTATGCAAACGAGGGCGAAATCGATTTTATGTTAGCCACCGCACAGATTAGCTACGACGCTTTTAAACACGGAGTAAAAGAGGGCGGCATTATCGTTGTAGAGCCGAATTTAGTTCATCCTAGCGACGAAGATAAAAATAGATGGAAAATTTACGAAATTCCAATCATCTCTATCGCAAAAGACGAAGTCGGTAACGTTATCACTCAAAGCGTAGTGGCACTTGGCGTTGCGGTCGCTATGAGCGAATGTATGGACATAGAGCCGGTTTGCGAGGAGATGTTGTCCAGCGTTCCGATCAAAGTTCGCGAGGCAAACAAAAAAGCCTATGAACTTGGCATAAAATACGCAAAAGAGCGTCAAAATCAGCCATGATTTGCATTTCACTTTCCGCTATAACCGAAATATAATCTTATATCCAAAAATATATATTTGACATATGATAAAATTTGTTCTATGATTCCATAAAGCTTAAATTTATAAAGTAATTTATAAATTTAACTAAAAATATCAAAAGGAGTAAATATGGCAAAATTATCAAGACGAAATATGCTCAAAATGAGTATGGTCGGTGCTTTGGCGCTTGGCGGTATAAATGCAAACGCGGCTTTGAACGAAAAAGACGTTAAATTTGACGAAGAATACGATGTCATCGTTATAGGAAGCGGTTTTGCGGGCTCGATGGCGACGTTGCAAGCCTTAAAGCGCGGCAAAAAAGTGCTAATGGTCGAGAAAATGGGTCGTGCGGGCGGAAACTCCGTCATCAATGCCGGAAATATGGCGGTGCCTAACAACGAATTTCAAAAAGCCGCCGGTATTACGGATAATAAGGACGCTTTCATTGCAGACTGTCTAAAAGACGGGCTAAATTTAAATCACGTTGATTTGTTAAGCGTGATTTACGACCGCTCAAACGAGGCTTTTACATACTTAAAAAGCTTAGGCGTAGAGTTTTCCGGCAAGGTCATATCATCTAGCGGACACTCGCTAAAACGTGCAGTTCAGGCTAAAAATGCGAGCGGCTCTGGGTATATAGGGCCGATGCACAAGGCTATTGAAGCCAACACAAACGCCGTAATCAAAAAGCGCACTAAATTTGATGATTTCGTTCTTGATGATAGCGGTCGCGTCGTGGGCGTAAAATGCCGCGAAAACTATAAATTCGACGGCAATTTACAAAGCGACGACAAGGAAAATACGAGCGGCGAGCCAAAATGCTTTAAAGCAAAAGACGGAGTTATCCTAGCCGCGGGCGGATACAGCAGCGATAAGTGGTTTAGGGTTCAGCAAGTCCCCGTTTTAAAAACCAATATCGATACCGTTAGCCAACCCGGCGCAACGGCGGGCGCACTTTTAGCGACGCTTAAAATCGGTGCAAATCCGCTTCATCTTAGCTGGATCCAGCTAAATCCATATACGAACCCGACCGAAAAGGGATTTGGCACATCCGCGCTTTTTTCAAATCACTGCGCAAACGACTACGGCTTAACCGTAAATCCGAAAACGGGCAAGCGCTTTATGAACGAGCATGCCGGACGCAAGGTTAAATCCGACGCGATATTTAAATGCATGGCGGAGAGTGCGAACAACGATAACTATCCGGTAAATATCTGCGATCAAGCCGCTGTCGATCTAAATAATCCTCTTTATACTTCAAAAGGCGTAGAGGCGGGTTCGATTAAGAAATTTGATACCCTTGAGGAGCTTGCGAAGGCTTACAATATCCCGCTTGAGCCGTTTTTGAAAACGGTCGCGGACTTTAACGGATATGTCAAAGCCGAAAAAGATCCCGAATTCGGCAAGCCGTTAAGCAAAAAGGACGTAAATAGCATAGACGTCTCAAAAGCGCCGTTTTACGCTTGCGAAACGACACCGAAAATTCTTTATTGCATGGGCGGCGTGCAGATAAACACCAAAGCTCAAGTCATTAACGCGCAAACCTGGGAGCCGATACCTGGGCTTTACGCTGCGGGCGAGATCACCGGCGGTGTGCATGGTGCGAGCCGCTTAGGCACGATGAGTATGGCGGATTGTATGGTCTTTGGCATGATAGCAGGGGAAAATATCTAAAAATAAGGGGAGTTAAATTTTGTTTAATCTAACTCTCGATTTTTATTGTTCAAGCGTCTTTGAGAAGGGTTAAATTTAGAGTTAAATCTATTTTTGACCCGATACCTATCTTTGAAAATTAAAATTTTAAGCAAACCTCATTTAAATTTAGCTCTGTCGTATCATTAATCCGCACCTCATTTACAATCATCACAAATAGCGGTAAATCGTAAAGCTAAATTTAATAAACGCTTGTCTTTTTTATACGCCAAAATCATTTTATGACCATTATATCCTCATCAATGTCAAATATCGCGACGCTTTTCTTTGCCTATTGCGTATAGACTGCTGCGGCACAATGCAAGCCCCAATTCCGCTAGCCACTATGGATTTTACTACATTCGGCGCTTTCGGACGGGCTTGCCGCGCGGTAGTGGGGCATATGATAGATAAAAGCGGTAAAATGCTTTTTGAGAGTGACGCGCAGAGACCTGTTTTTAGCTATTTAGAAATCCATCTTTAGAAATAAATGACAAGCAAGTAAAAAACCAAAATAAATAGCTCAAAAATACGATAAAAGGTAAAACGGTAACTATTTTTATATTTTGTAGTGAAAA
>JAJQAF010000290.1 GCA_021203945.1 Campylobacter sp. | reverse complement strand
CTTTTATCCATCCATTGTTGAGGTCTAACCTCTTCACCTTGGATTAAAATCCCAAAATGTAAATGATCCCCCAAAGCAAGACCGCTGGTACCCGTCGTTCCTATCTGCTCGCCGACGGATACTCTGTCTCCTTGTTTTACTCGGGCGCTTGAACAGTGCGCGTAAAGCGAATAAAGCCCGAAGCCGTGATCCATTATTATATTTAAGCCGTAAATTCCATTTTCCGAGACAAATACGACTTTGCCGGCGTTACTTGCTATGATCGGAGCTCCCGCAACGCTAGCAAAATCTATTCCCATATGCCAAGATTCGCTAACTCTTTCGTTGTTGTAAGTATAATAACGATGATCCGCAAAATCGGCCACTTTTTTACCGTTTCTAAGCGGATAAAATGCCGCTATATTAAAGCCGTTGATTAAATTTTCATCGGAATTTGACGTTACTTCGGCTATCTTTTGATCGTTAGTATCCCTGAGCGTTTCATTTACGAATTTCATCTTGTCCAGTCTTGATAAAGAGCTTGGATCCTTTGCGTATTGTTCCGCCAGATCAACAATCTTGCCGTCCAAAAAATTATCCTTCAAGGCAATCGTAGAGGTTCTATATTTTATATTTTCATAAAAATATCTTACATGCGATTTGCTCTCGTTTCCTGCAAAATCTCTTGCTATTACCTCGGCGCTAAAATTTTCAACCTTCACCGGCCATACGACCAAAGACGCATAAAATCCCTCTTTGTGAAACGGAACCGCCTTAAATTTTTTGCCGTAATTCGTTTGAACATATACCTCTTTTAGCCGATTATCGCCAGCTCTGAAAACTACTACGGCGCTACCGCCTTTGGAGATGGAATAAGATTGCGAAAGTATGTAAAGATCAGGTTTTGTAGTATCAAGAATGACTTGCACTTTTTTAGTGGCTTTATTACCCGTAAAGAAATTCCATTTACTCGTATCTACGGCTTCTATAATCATCTCATAAGTATCTTTTGCGGTAAAAAACCCGGTCTTTGGAAAAGTCAAATTTATATCAAGATCGGTACTCGGTTTTTCTATGACTTGATTTAGTATATTTAGGTCGTTCTTGCCGTCGTTCATACTTATACGAACGAATTTTACACCGCGATCGTCTTTAAATTTTATATTCATAGGCGAGCGTAAATTCCAATAAACTTTATCTTGTATGCCTATAATCGGTGCGTTTCTCTCAAAATCGCTAGACATAAAAGCATAGCCGAAGCCGCCTATCGCGGCTAATAAAATCAGAACAAAAATAGCGCCTAGACCGCTAATTCCTCGTTTTTTCATTACAAATTACCTTATTGATTTTGCAGAATTTTACATAAATATCGTTAAATTTTTAGTTAATTATAAAATTTCTCGAATAGTTCTGGCACCCGCCATCCATTCATGTAGCTCTTCCCAACGCTCTTGTGCTATAAGTCTCTCACACATTTCAAGTTCGTTCTTAAACATATCGATTGCGGAGATTATATTTTGTTTATTTTGTTTAAAAATATCTCCCCACATTATGGGCGAACTCTTTGCCACACGTATCATTCCGCGAAAAGTCGGACCTCCGAGTGCCATAATGTGGCGCTTATCTTCCTCTTTTAGAATTCCGCTTGCAAGCGAAAATGCAATGGCGTGAGGTAAATGCGAGATAAGCCCGACATGATGATCGTGCTCATCGGCGCTCATAAATACAATCTTCATTCCAAGATGAGAAAATAGCTCAACGCTACGTTTTACGTGTTTTTCTCCGCTTTCTTCAAAATCGCACACGACTACGACAGCACCGCCGTAAAGAGTTTTAAATGCGGCTTGCGGACCCGAATACTCCGTGCCTGCCATAGGGTGAGCCGGGATAAAATTTTTACGTATGTTAATCGGAACGGCTTCGATTATCTTTTGTTTTGTCGAACCAAAGTCTATAACCGTCGTATTTTCGTCTATATCGGTTAAATTTTGCACTATTTTTATAATCGCCTCGACGGGAATGGCTAAAAATATAATATCGCACTTTTTTTTCATCTCGTCGATCGTTAAAATTTCATGCACCAATCCAAGCTCAAGCGCCTTTGCTTGATGCTCTTCGTTTAGATCGTATCCGCTAACGCAAGAAACAAGCTTTTCGTCTTTTAACGCAAGACCCAAAGAACCTCCCATTAATCCAAGTCCTATTATCCCTACTTTCATAAAATGCCCTTAAAAATTTTAAATTTACATATTTTAAAAATAAAATATGATATTATACGACTTTATACTCAAAATCTAGGTTAAATTTACATGAAAAAAAGCTTATTCTTACTTTTTTTAGCCATTAACGGGCTAAATGCGCAAACAATACGGTCGATAAACTACAAAGGTCTTATCCATCTATCGCCGGAGGTCGCCACTCAAATCATGGGTCTAAAAGTCGGTCAGGAGCTAACGCCGAAGGCTAGCGACAAGGCTATTATGAATTTATTTAAACAAAATTATTTCGACGATATATTTATAGAAACCGACGATAACGGCAATCTTTTAATAAATGTTAAAGAAAAACCGAGCGTAGCCAGGGTTGATTTAAAAGGAGTCGTTACAAACGATAAAACTGCGATCGAATCGTTAATAAGCATAAAACCCGGCAATATGTACGACGAGCTCACGATTGAAAAAACCAAAGAAAGAATACGCCAATATTACGAATCAAAAGGTTATTTTGATACGGTCGTAGACGTGCAAAAACAACCCGTCGCCGACAATGATAGTTCGCTTTTTATCACGATGAATATAAACCGCGGTGAAAATATGATAATCAAAGACGTAAATTTAGTCGGTGCGGAGAAGTTTGATTACGACGATATTGAGCCGCTTGTAGCAAACAAAAGTCGCGAATTTATGGGATGGATGTGGGGTAGAAACGACGGCAAGGTAAAACTTTTCGAGCTTCCCAACGATCCAGCTAGAATTCAAGACAAATATTTTCAAAAAGGTTATCTGGACGCAACCGTTTCGGAGCCTTATTTAAACGCATCGTTTGATAACTATACGGCCGATCTTACCTACTACGTTTATGAGGGCGAGCCTTACGACGTGGCAAAAGTCGGAATAAACGCGCCGCAAGAGCTTGAACTTGATACGGAAGAGCTTTTAAAAGACTTTAAACTTGAGTCCGGCGATCGCATGAACTCGGCAAGACTTCGCCAAGATATGAAAAAGCTTGACGATTTGGTCGCCAATAAAGGTTACGCGTTTGTTAAAGTCTATCCAAAAACTCAAAAATACGACGAAAACAAAACGGTTGATATAGAATACGAAATAGAACCCGGCGAGCAGGTATATATAAGAAACGTTCAAATCTCAGGTAACGATCGCACGGTAGATCGCGTAGTGCGTCGAGAACTTTATCTAACGGAAGGCAATCTATACAACAGAACCGATCTTGAAGATTCAAAGGACGCTCTAAAAAGGACAAGTTACTTTGACGAAGTCGAGATAAAAGAGGAGCGCATAGATAAAAATACCGTAGATCTAAAAGTCGAAGTAAAAGAGGCATCAACGGGCTCTATAAGCGGCGGCATAGGTTACGGAAGTTCCGACGGTCTATTGCTCAACGCCTCGCTTTCGGATACGAATATTTTCGGTTCGGGACTTCAAGGCACGATCAGCGTTGATAAAAGCGATGATGAGCTTGCCGGTCAAATCAGCTTAACAAATCCTAGAATTTTCGACTCCGAATACAGTCTCGGCGGAACGCTATACGCAAACGACTACGACTGGGATAGCTATGACGAGAAATCTTACGGTTTTAGCACGACGCTCGGCAGAAAACTAACTAGAAATTTAAGCGCATCCTTAACATACGTAATAGAACAAAGCGAGATCGAAGGTCTTAGTAACGCGTTAAAAGCCATAGGATATAAAGAAGGTAAGAATATAAAAAGCTCCGTTATTCCTGCCGTATCATACAATAGCACGGATGATTATTATTTGCCGAGACGCGGAATTTTAGCCAGCACCTCGCTTGAATTTGCGGGCGTAGGCGGCGATGAAAAATTCCTAAAAAGTCGAACGAATTTTAACTACTATTTGGGGCTAAGAGACTATATAGACTATGACCTTATCCTGCGATACAAATCAAGTTTCGGTAAAATTTGGGATAGAGGATATATACCTATCAATGAAAGACTTTACCTAGGCGGCATAAGAAATTTACGCGGTTACGAAAGCAGAACGGTTTCTCCGAAAGTGCAATATTCGGGTAACGGAACATGGTATGAAACCGGCGGCGAAATTTCATTTAACAATTCTTTTGAACTTAGCTTTCCGATAATAGATCGCGTTAAAATGCGCGGAGTTTTGTTTTATGATTACGGTATGATCGGCAATAAAAGCCTAAGCGAAATCAAAAGATCGTCCGCAGGCATAGGCATAGAATGGGTAACTCCTATCGGACCGCTTCAACTAATCTTTGCAAAAGCTCTTGACGCAAAAGATAACGACGATACGAATACGTTTGAATTTACTATCGGTAGACGTTTTTAATATATAAATTTCGGGTGCGAGAAAGCACCCGCTACTACTTACGATCCGTTGAATTATTATTGTGCTTTTATAAGAAAAAACAAGGCGAAGTTTAGATATAATCCGAGCAATTTTTGTAAATAAGCAGGTAAGAACATGAATTTTTCCGATATATTTTCCAAAATAAGAAAGGCTCAACCGCGCCCGGAGGAGGCTCCTACGCATTGGATAAAATGCGATAACTGTCATTCTCTCATGTATTACAAAGAGGTTGAGACATGTTTTAACGTATGTCCAAAATGCGGTTATCATATGAGGCTAAAGGCCGGCGAGCGCGTAAATCTTATCTGCGATGAAGGCAGTTTCGTAGAATTTGACGCAAATTTAAAACCGATCGATCCGCTAAATTTCGTAGATAAAAAATCATATAAAAAACGCGTAACGGAAAGCAAAGAAAAGACGGGTCGCACAAGCTCCGTGATTTGCGGAGAAGGCAAATGCGAAGGACAAGATATACAGCTGGTCGTATTTGATTTTAGTTTTATGGGCGGTTCGCTAGCTTCGGTAGAAGGCGAAAAAATAACTAGAGCCGTCAAACGCGCAATCCAAAAACGTCAAGCTTTGATAATCATCAGCGCATCAGGCGGAGCCAGAATGCAAGAAAGCACGTTTTCTCTTATGCAAATGTCAAAAACTTCGGCGGCGTTAAAATTGCTAGACGAAGCGAGAATTCCATATATATCGGTTTTAACGGATCCTACTATGGGAGGCGTTAGCGCGTCTTTTGCATGGCTCGGCGATCTGATTATAGCCGAACCGGGAGCGCTTATCGGATTTGCAGGGCAACGCGTAATAAAGCAAACTATCGGCGCGGATCTGCCCGAAGGATTTCAAAGGGCTGAATTTTTATTGGAACACGGGCTAATAGACGCTATAGTGCCTCGAAACGAACATAAAAAATATATAAGCGATATGATAAAAATTTTATCGGGCGACAAAAACGATCAAAAAGTTTTGCCCGCAAAAGAAGTGGAATCGGACGATCTTGTAGCCGAAAAATCTTTTGAATTAAAGTTAAAAACTAAAGGCTAAATTTTGGATATTTCAGTCTTTAGCATACAAAAATCACGCTCAAATAGCTTTGAGAACGAGATAAAAGAGTATATAAAAATGTCGATGAAATTCGCAAACGTTACGGACAACATCATTTTTAACGATAAAATCGCAAAAGCTCAAAGTGCAGGAAAACAAGAGGCGCTAAAGGCATATGATGAAGCGTATGAGCCGAATTTAAAAGGCTTTTGTATAATGCTAGCCGAACGCGGCGCTCCGCTAACAAGCGATGAATTCGCTAAAATTTTCGAGCAAAATACGCAGCTTAGCTTTTTTATAGGGGGCGCTTACGGGATTAGTAAAAATTTAAAGGATAAAGCTCAAAAGACAATAAGCCTCAGTAAAATGACAATGGCTCATAAGATCGCAAAGCTTGTGCTTTTTGAGCAAATTTTCAGAGGGCTTTGCATAAACGCAAATCACCCATATCATAAATAAAGATTTTAGATGACCGATAATGAATTAGAATTTTTTAAAAAGCTTCTTGAAGAAAGAAAAATTCAAATCAAAAAAAATATTTCAGATGCCTCAATCGAGGTTAGCGGGCTACGAGATAGCGGAGCAAGCGATGAATTTGACATAGCTTCTATCAATACCGATCAACTAATAGAGCAGTCCATTTCGGCTCAGCAAAAATCCGAACTAAACGAAATAGATCTGGCCTTAAGTAAAATTTTTAATAAAACTTACGGTATCTGCGATATGTGCGAAGAAGAGATCGGCATAGCCAGATTAAAAGTAAAGCCGCATGCGAGATATTGCATAGCTTGTCGAGAAATAGTAGAAAAAACAGCCAAAAACTAAGGAGAGAAAGATGAAAACAAGAAAGTTTCTTATCTATTCCATTATATATATTATTGCGGTTGGAGTATTCGTATATTCCTTTAATAATACAAACTATACGTTTGAGCTTTTGGGTTGGTCGATAGATTTGCCGGTCGCGGTTTGGTTCATGCTCCCGGTCACTATCCTGGCGATACTTGCGGTGATTCATATTTTTTATCACAGTTTTGGATTTTATAGATACAAAAGAAGCATAAAAAAGGATGCGTCGCTTTATAACGATATGGCAAAGGAAATACTCTTGGGGCTTGAAAGCAACAAAGAATTTAAAACCCATTTATACAAAATCCCTTCTCAAATAATACGAGCTCTTTCTCCTTGGGATTGTTACAAAGAGGTTGGCATAGATGATAGCGAACTATCTCTCATTATGCAAAGCATACGAAGCGTAAAAAATAAGGATGTCGTAGATCTTAAAAAATTTAAGCTTCCTAAAGAAAATGCACTCATGATACAAAACGAGCTAAATAAAATAGAAAAAATTCCAAATTATTATTTTGAAATTTTAAAAAATCAAACGGATCGCAACTATACGCTTGTCAATGCCGCATACGATAAGCTTATAAAAACGGCTAGCTACGATGAGATAAAAAGAGTTGGATTTAGTATGAGCAGCGATGAAATTATGCTTATCATAAACCGCTTTATTAACGACGAGATTGATATAACGCCCGATGAAATTTTCGAGCTGTTAGACAATGTAAAAATAACCAAAGCGCAATACGATAAAGCCGCCGTAATACTAAAAAATAAGCTAAAACCCGATGCCTATATGAGTATATTTGAAAAGCTCAAAGCTATTCACGCCGATGCCGACGAAGCTTATGTATATGTGCTTTACGAACTTCAAATGCTAGACAAAGTTAGAGAGGCTATCCAAACAAGCGATCCGGACGAACTCAAAGAGATAAAAGTGCTTTTATTCTTAAGAGATAACGGCAAAATAGTGCCTTCGTCTCTGTTTTTTAAATGATAGATTTTAATAAAAAGCCTCTATTTTTAGCGCCTTTAGCGGGTTTTTCGGATCTGCCTTTAAGAAGCGTGGTAAAAAATTTCGGCTGCGACGTTACGATTAGCGAGATGATTAGCGCAAACGCTCTCGTATATGAAAATAGCGCAAAAACATTTGAAATGCTTAAAAAATCACCGCATGAAACACCGTATATCGTTCAAATCGCCGGAAGCGAAATAGGAAATATCAAAAAAGCCGTTCAGATTATAAATAAATTCGACGGGATAGACGGAATAGACCTAAACTGCGGATGTCCGGTGCCAAAAGTAGTAAAACAATGCGCAGGCTCGGCGTTGCTAAACGATTTGGAGCTTTTAAAACGTATAGTGGAAACTATCAAAAACACTTCAAACAAAGATACGACTAGCGTGAAATTTAGGCTTGGTTTTAACGACAAAAATCATATAAAAATCGCTAAAGCTTGCGAGGAAGCCGGTGCCGACTATATAGCCGTTCACGGGCGAACGAGAGTTGGCGGATACAGTGCGCCGGTCGATTATGAAGCTATAGCTCAGGTAAAATTAAGCGTCAAAATTCCGGTTATAGCAAACGGTGATATAAATTCGCAAAACGCGGTTAAAATTTTAACCGCTACAAATTGCGATGCTTTGATGATAGGTCGTGCAAGCATCGGCAATCCTTGGATATTTAGCGAAATAAAAAACTCGCAAAAAGTAAGTAAAGAGCTAAAAAGAGAGATTATTTTGGCTCATTTTGATGCTATGTTAGATCACTACGGAGAACACGGTGCGAATATATTTAGAAAACATCTACACCGATATAGCAAAGGATTAGACGGAGCTACGGCGTTTAGAAACGAGATAAACCATATTCGAAACGCTCATGTAATGCGCGATAGGATAGGAGAATTTTTCGCCTAAATGCAAGGCTATATCATACGCACGCAAAAGGTCAAAGACGAAGACCTGCTCGTCTATATACTAACACCCGCGAACATTGTTAAATCATATCGCTTTTACGGTGCGCGACACCCAAGCATAATGAACGGCTACAAAATTGATTTTGAACTCATAGAAAACGTAAATTTTTTACCTCAGCTTAGAAGTGTGCTTCATTTGGGCTATCGCTGGTTGTTAAATCGTGACAAGCTTATAATTTGGCAGCAATTTATGCGACTAATTTACGAACATCTAAAAGATGTAGATAATATCGACGAAATTTATTTCAACGAACTTGATCTATGCGCCGAACGTTTTGAACTATCAAACGCAAAGCGCTTGTTGATAGAAGCTTACGTCAAAATTTTAGAATACGAAGGAAGGTTGCATTCGGAGTTTGAATGCTTTGTGTGCGATGAGCCCATAACACAAAGAACGTGTCTTACTCGCGGCTTTTTACCGTCGCACCCTCATTGTTTTCAACGAAGCGAATTTGATATATACAAGATAGAAAATTTATTTGATGCTAAAAGCACCATAGAGCTAAACGACGACGAGATAAATTCTCTATATAAGATTATTTTAGAAGGGCTATAAATTTCAGTCGTTATCGTCTTCGCATACATTGTAGGTATTAAAAAACGTATCCGAATGAATATTTTCAAACGCCGCTTTTAACGAGGTAAAAAGCCTTGGATTGTCCTTTTCTAACTGAGCTAGCAGCTGTTTTGTCTCATGTCTGGCATGCGGCATTTTCACATCAAACCGCATTGCAGGGCATGCCTCGTCACCGATTACTCTAAGCTCGTTGCGAACGGCATTTTCGCGGAGCTGTCTTTCGCGCACGAAAATAAAAGGACGAATGACCTCTATCCCGTTTTTTGCCCTATATTTCGGAGCAAGCGTTCTTAAAGCACCGTTATACGTAAAATTCATAAAAAAACTCTCCGCCGCATCGTCTAAATGATGAGCTATGGCAAGCTTATTAAATCCGTTATTTAGCGCATAGGTGTATAAATAACCGCGCCTCATACGAGAAAAAAAGCTGCAAAAGCTGGAATTTTTGCGGATTTTCTCCTTTGAAATTTCAAAAATGGAGCTATCGATGACTTCGTGCTCTATGCCGTGAGCGTTGCAATGCTCGGTAAGATACGCGTAATCTTCACCCATTCCGTAACTAAGCGTAACGGCTTTAAACTCAAATTTTTCAGGCGTAACGCGTTGCATATGTTTTAAAACATGGGCAAGAGCCAGACTATCTTTGCCTCCGCTCAGTCCAAGCAAAATTTTATCTCCGCCCCGCACCATTTTGTAGCGTGCATTTGTCCTGCCGACGGTGCTAAGGATCTTTTTGCTAATGTCTATCATAGCTCTTCTACCATAGCAAGCATAAAATCGGCGCTTATCTTAGCGGAGCTTTCTAAAAACTCGTCAAAATCG
The DNA here is from genome assembly GCA_021203945.1 of Campylobacter sp. Taxonomy (GTDB): domain Bacteria; phylum Campylobacterota; class Campylobacteria; order Campylobacterales; family Campylobacteraceae; genus Campylobacter_A. The sequence goes on along the minus strand of JAJQAF010000290.1, from coordinate 194 downwards.
AATTCCGCGCCTCCGCCTGCCTCATCGCTAATAGCTCTAAGCATAAAAAAGGGCACGTCAAGTTGAGCGCAGACCTGAGCTACGCCTGCACCTTCCATCTCGGCCGCATCCGCCTTAAACGTCTGCCTTATCCCCTCGTATTTATCTTTGCTACATACAAATTGATCGCCGGTAGCGATAATCCCGCCTTTTAA